>CAZXKR010000173.1:1489-4135 GCA_964641305.1 uncultured Puniceicoccaceae bacterium
ATTTAAAGGCCGACGAACCGATCATGAACATGATGCCTCGTTGGTCGGGAGGTTGGGGCTATCAATTTTTTTACGAGCATCGCAGAGAAAACGACCTTCTCCAAGGTAGCTCTGCTTTACACAGTGGTTTCTCTGAAGAAATAAACATCTTTCATTTTGAAGGAGTATACACTTGGAAGAAATCCATTAGGCTGACCGCCAAACTACCCTATGTAATACATGCGGAACGGGAGGTGCCCGATGCAACGGGCAACAAGCTAGTACAGAATGACGAAGGCATTGGAGACCTGACCTTGGCCCTACCCCTAAAGAAATACTTCAACCTTGATGGAAGAAGTGGTTCTTGGAGTTTCAAACCCATGATGATCATTCCACTTTCGGGCAGTGATGACTATGAAGTCTACTTCAATGAGTGGGCTAACGGGCTCGGACTCGGTTACGAATTCGAGACATCAAATTTCTATTTCGGCATGGGGATAAACGGCTGGGTATTCTACGGAGACATGCCCTTTTATTCACATTCCCATATCGATCTCGGTTACAACTTCGAAACAGAGCAATCCAATGGTTCCATATTCTGGGAAACCGACTTCCACTTCGAGGACGATGAATCTAGAACCCTATCCGCCGGACCCGCCTTATACTTCAATCACAACGACACCATTCACTCTCGGATCGAGTGGAAGTATGATTTGGTCGATCATCAAGGAATTCTAGATCACGGAAACGGCAATGCCATCAAAGTAGGCATTGCCTGGGTGTTTTGACTCGTCGGAAAAACAAATTTCGACGAGAAACAAAAGGTCACTCCTCCGGCGCGTCCTTGCCCGGCCAAGCATCCCACCATGCCGTGAATAGATCGAGTTGCTCCTTAGCGTAGCCTAGTTGACTGGGACTTAGAACATCCGTCTCGTTGAAGTGAAGCTCGTAGGCGGAGTCCCCCTTCAGGGTCAGGAGATACTTGTAATAGAGCACCAGATCGGGTCCCTCGTCGAAGGTAGACAACACGGTCAACGCCTGCTCCAGTTCCTTGGCGAAGAAACGAGCCTCGAAGTCACCCGATGCAGCCTCCCTGCATAGTCTGAAGTAGTGAAGGACTTCGGCAGGCAAAACGTTCCCGATGCCCGTAATGGCTCCAACGGCTCCACAATTGACCACCCCATGAAAGACTTGAGTGTCCACACCGGCCAACAAAGCCAAGGAATCGTCTTCGCTGGTAATGTGCTCGGCCGCGTAGGTCAAAGAATCGGCGCCGCCGAATTCCTTGAAACCAATTAGGTGGGAAAATTCTGACCGTAGGTTAAAGAAAAGCTCCGCCTTGGTCTCGAAACCGTAATATGGACTGTTGTAAATGATGGAGGGAAGCCCATCTCCCGCCGCAAGGATACCGGCAAAGTGATTACGTTGGGCAGCGGACGAAGTGCCACGGGAAAGTACCCGAGGAATCACCATTAGGCCAGCGGCGCCAACCTCCTTTGCATGCGCCGCATGGGCGGCGGCAAGCTTTGGATTTTGGGCACCCGTACCCACAACGACGGGCACGCCCGCATCGACAAGTTTGGAAACTCCCTCTTGCCTCTGGGAGTCAGTAAGCAGAGGCCAATCCCCCATGGAGCCACAGTAGACAACCGCCGACATGCCGAGCTCCATCATTTCGAGCCCTTTGGCAACCAAGGCATCGAAATCAGGTTCACGAGCCGCGTTACAAGGTGTCATGAGAGCGGGAATAACCCCTCTGTAAATATCTAAGTTCATGGAATGTAAAGTTGTTGAAGATTGAAAAACCATGGAATGCAGGTCGATTCCAAGTACAAATAGTCAATATTTGTTCCATGGAATAAAATCGAGCTTAAATCAGACGTTTTGGCCGTGCTTAAGCAACCTTGTTCGCTTAGTAGAAATTCGACATGAACGAACTCCCGATTCCTTCCACTGATCCCACATCCATCTTTGAACATTTCAGGGGTGCCCATGGGACGGAATTGCTCGTCGCCGCAACCTGTCACTTTGGTCTATTCGACAAGTTGAGCGAAGGCCCGCTTGCCAGAGGTGAATTAAAGGAAGCCCTTGAGTTGAAAGAACGCCCATTCATCGTATTGACCACCGCGTTGCAAGCTATGGGCTTGCTGCAAAAAGATCGAAGCGAACGCTTCATCGCCACCCCCCTCGCCCTCGAACACCTTCCGAGCAACTCTGACTTTGCCATAAACAATTACATCGGTCTCGCCGCCGACTCCCCAAACGTTCTAGCCATGGTCGAGCGCCTGCGAACGAACAAGCCGATCGGTTCCGAAACCGAAGAAGGCGCTGCCTTTATCTTCAAGGAAGGCAAAGAATCAAAAATGGAGGGAGCCGAGAAGGCTCGCCGACTCACCTTGTCACTTGCGGGTCGAGCCAACAACGTGGCGCCACATCTCGCTGCCAATTATCCCCTGCCGAACGCAAAGTATCTCCTCGACGTCGCAGGTGGTTCGGGCATCTATGCGATCGCCTACCTTCGAACCCACCCCGACCTTCAAGCGATCGTTTTCGATCGTCCGGAAGTGCTGAAGGTCGCCGAAGAATTCGCCAAGGAACATCAAGTAGCCGACAGACTTCAGTTAATGGAAGGAGACATGTTCGCCGACCCTCTTCCGAGTTGCGACG
>CAZXKR010000174.1:0-4119 GCA_964641305.1 uncultured Puniceicoccaceae bacterium
ACGAATACACCGGCAAGAAGCACACCTCCGAGCTGTTCGCCGACCATGCGGTGGAGTTCCTCGGCAAGGCCAAGAACACGGACAAGCCCTTCTTCATGTACGTGGCGTTCAACGCGCCCCACGACCCACGCCAAGCACCCAAGGAATTCGTCGATATGTATCCGCCGGCCAAGATCAAGATACCGGAAAACTATCTTCCGGAGCATCCTTTCGACAACGGTGCGATCAAGATCCGCGACGAAGCCCTCGCCCCCTTTCCGCGAACCAAGGAGGTGGTGCAGGTGCATCGATCGGAATATTACGCCATCATCACGCACATGGACCGTGAAATCGGGCGCATCTTGAAGGCACTAAATAAAAGCGGACGAGCCGATAATACTTACGTCGTGTTCACGGCCGACCATGGCTTGGCGGTCGGACAGCACGGGCTCATGGGTAAACAGAACCCGTATGACCACAGCATACGCATGCCCTTTATGATTTCCGGGCCCGGGATTCGCAAAGGAGCCACCGTGGACGAGAAGATCTATATGCAGAGCGTCTACCCGACGACATGCAAACTAGCCGGACTAAAAGTGCCCGACACCGTCGACTACTCCAGCATAGTACCCTTGGTCCACGGACAAAAAGGAGCCCGCGGGGAGGACCTTATCTTCAATTCCTACATCCTGACGCAACGTCTGGTGCGGACGGACCAATTCAAACTGATCCACTACCCGAAGATCGGCAGGAACCAATTATTCGACCTCAAGAACGATCCGCGGGAGACCAAGGACTTGATAAATGACCCGAGGCTCGCCGCGGTAAGGAAAGACTTGCTGTCCGCCCTCCAGAAGAAGCGGAAGGAACTAGGCGACGGCCTCCTTTCCGAGTCTCCCAAAAACTAAGCTCAGCCGTCCGCTTTGCCGGGCGTGCTGTTTCCAAAGAGTGACTCCAGACCGGTAATTTTGTTGAGGATCGTCCGTCCGTCCTTTTCGACGGTTTTGCCGGTAAGCTTGATGGGGGTTCCGACGTGATACGCAACGTTGCGTGAATGGAAGTCACCGAAACCGATTTCCATGCGAACGGAATCCCGACCCTCGACGTCGATATAAAATACCTTTGCCTCGTCCAGGTTGTCGGACATGCGCAGCCTGCCTTGAACGGTCATAATCCCCGAATCAATCGTGACCCAGCTTTCAAAGGGACGCTCGGAAAATTCGTCGAACTTCCCTCCGTTCAGCCCGGGCAAAGGTTGCTGAGCATTGGCAAAGGATTCCTGCTTAACCCCGAAAAGCTCGAGCAGGGACAAATGCAATCTGCCCAATTCCTGATTCTTCGAGTACCTGAGATAACGCCCGGTCTTGAGCTTGCCTCCACCCTGCCCGGCAAGCACTATGGGCAAACGTTGGGCGGTGTGGTTATCACTGTGCCCCATTCCGGATCCGTACAAGACCACGCAATGGTCAAGCAAACGGCCATTGTGGTCCTTGTAGGACTTCAGTTTATTGAGCAGGTAGTCGAATTTCTCCATGTGCCAGAGGCTAATCTTGAGAAGAGAGTCGATATTTTCCCGACTGAAATTCCGAAAAAAGTGGGAAAGGTAATGGTGTTGCTTCTTGATGCCCAGGAAATCGAAGATCATCCGACTGTTGCTGTTCCCAAGCATGTAGGATATGCATCGGGTTGAGTCAGTCCAGAGGGCCATCGCGATCACGTCGAGCATGGCATTAACCTGTTCGTCCAAATTCGAGGGAGCAAGTGGCCGGACCAAGCGGTCAAGCTTGGAGGACTCGAACCCCGGTTCAAGCGGACTCATCTTCTCCAGTTTCAACTCGGTCTCCCGCAAGGCCGTGAAATATTCGTCCAAGGTTTCGCCGTCCTCAACACCGGCCTTTCTCTGTAGGGTCTTGGCATCCGACGAAACCCGGTCAAGCAAACTCGTCATCTCGGCTCTTTTTGCGGGATCGCTCAAGGGGTTCCTGAACAGCTTGTCGAAGATAAGTTGAGGATCGCTCTTCCGGGGAATCATCCCGCCCTTTTTATCATAGGAAATGTAACTGCATCCGATCTGATTAACGAACAGTCCCTCGGTAGTCAATTCGAGCGAACGGTGTGGAGCATCGCCTTGCACGTGATCGGCAATAAGTTGGTCAACGGAAGCGGAGCGGGAATTTTGATGATGTCCGCAAAGAAAACGCCGGGTTGAATTGCTGTGTGAGGAAAACCCGAAATCTCCCATATTGTCCAAAATAAGAAGATCGTCCTTGTGCTTGGCAAAGGGTTGCATCAAGGGAGACATCCGAAAATCGTTTTCCTTCCCACCGTTTACGTTCCAGGAGGGCGGGTGCACGCCGTTGGGCTTGAAAAGAGTCATGAACCGCGTCGGAGGATCCGACGCATGGAGGTCGCCCGAGAGGGCATTGGCTTCCATCAAGTTCAAGAACGGCAAAGGAAGTAGAGCACCTGCTCCTCTGAGAAAGGTCCTGCGTTCGATTTTCCAGTTACGGCTCATTTGGTTTCCAGTTGCCCAAAGACAGTCTCGCGGAATGGCGGGCTGTTGGCAACCTCGATCAGGAGTTCCTTCCAGGTTGAGTTTTCGAGGGTTACCTTGCGCGAGATTTCCTCGACAACCGGTTGATCCCCCCTTCCAATCTTCCGACAGAGAGCATAGGAAAGAAGTTGCGAGGTAAGGTTGCGAACGACCTGCTCCCGTTTTTTGGTGAGAAGAATGCGCTTGAGGCCTTGAAAATCCTCGAATTCCTCGCCACTCGGTAATTTACCGGAGGTATCGATGGGCGGTTGATTGCCCCGCTTGCGGTAGGATGCCAAAAGATACCTGCCGTTCCTGTCATAACCATCGAGGGCAAAGCCAAGCGGGTCGATCTTCTCATGACACCTCGCGCAAGTGACGTTTTCACGGTGAGCTTCGAACCTTTCCCGGAAGGTCATTTTCTTACCCCGGGGGGGAGGCTTGATCGGGGGAACGTCTGCGGGCGGTTCCCCAAGTCTTACGCCAAGGATATGACGGAGGATCCAAGTTCCCCGAAGGATCGGGCCATGGTTCATGGCAAGAATGCTCGGCATGGTCAGAATCCCGCCCCGCCCTTCCGCATCCTTGATCTTCAGGCGCTGGTTCATGGTGCGTTGCCTCTCGATCCCCCTTGGCTTGTGAAAGGGAGCCAGACGTTTACGGTCATTTCCATAAAAACCCGAAGTGCTCTGATTCACAAAGGTGACGTTGGAATCGAGAAGTTCCATAACCGGGCGGTCCTCGGTAAAAAGGTAATGAAGAAAATCCCGGGGCTGGGTACGCATGGCATGCAAATGAATGGGGTTGTTCTTGATTTGATCGTCAATGGAAGACAAGCCCAGCAACTGTACGCCAAAGCTCTCCGAGAGGTTACGGGCCTGCGGGTCGGCCAACATCCTGTCAACCTGCCGGCAAACTTCGTCTTTTTCCAGCAAAGCGCCCTTGCGGGCCACCTCCATAAGCTCATCGTCAGGCATATCCTCCCAGATAAAATAGGATAACCGCTCGGCCAGTTCGAAAGGATCAACTGGCTGTCTGCCGGTCTTCCCGTCAGGCTTGGCAAGAAACCCACGGTAGAGAAATTCAGGCGAGATCAAGAAGGCCTTGAGTTCGAACTTGAGGGCCGACACGAGCGATTCGCCCTCCTTGCCCTTGAGCTGATCAAGAACCGCCTTGATCCTTTCCTCGGGTATCTTCCTACGGAAAACCCGCGGAAGGAAGGAGCGAACGATTTCCTCACCCAGTTCAGGGGTGATCTTTCCATCCCAGTCCCCGTTTTGACCTATCATCCGGGCAAGCGATTCCTTCCCGTTCTTGGAAAAAAGACGGTCCAGGGAAGCCCCCGCCAAGTAAGCGTAGTTCTCAAGCAACGAAGTCGAAATGGGAGCGGCGTGCGTGTCATTGAAATAACCGCTTTTCCCGGGCGGATCGGGGGGAAGAATTTTCAGGACCAATGATTTCTCACCCGATACCGTTTGCTCGGCCCTCGCAATCCCAACTTCCAAATCGAAACCGAAAAGGCTACGCAGCGTGTTACGGTATTCGTTGGCGGATAGTCTTCGGGGACGGAATGAAGCGATTGTTGGCTCGACCGGCAACTTGATGAA
>CAZXKR010000175.1:0-4098 GCA_964641305.1 uncultured Puniceicoccaceae bacterium
TTGCGACGGTTTCCGTGAGCCAAGTCGTTGCGGTTGAGGTAATGTTGTTTTTCCCAGTCGTTTCCTTTCAGGGCATATGGTTTGGGAGGGTTGCTCAAGTCGGGCACTGCCAATTCGACGGCAGACTGCAAAGCGCTCAGGTACACCTCCATGTGCCCGGCCGTCAGTTCCAGTTCCGACTGCAGAGACTCACCGTGCTTGCCCACGGGATCTTCGATCAAATCGCCACTGAAGTCACGGTCGATTTGGAGCAAATCCTGCAAACTCCAAGCAATTTGCGCGTTAGTCAGACGAGTGAAACGAAAGTCTCTCTCATCCGAGTCAGCAAACACACGGTCCAATTGTTCCTGCACCTGAGAAACAAAACGGGTTCGATTGCCGATACTGGGCTGAACGGACTCCTCGGGCGGCATGTCCCCGCGCTGAAGGTTTTCCAGCGCTTCCTGCCAATGCTTGGCGTTCTCCAAACGAAAATCGGTTAATTCCAGGAAATTGATACCGCCCTTTTTCTTTTGGGCGTTGTGGCACTTCGTGCAATGGGCCTTGAAGAACGCCGCGATGGTGGGGGTTTCCCCGAGATGGGTTCCTCCCTTTTCGGTCGAGCCTTCCGGCGAAGTTGCTTTTGGGTCTTCGCCAAAGGCCAACCCACTTATCGAAAAAAGGACGATGGATCCTATTCTAGCCAAGTTCACGCTTTTCTATACAAGGAAGGATTCAGGCACTCGGCAAGCTAAAGCTGAGTGGTTTGGAGCGATTTGAATTTAGCCGGAAGCAAAGTTTTCTCCCGTGACTAAATTTTATTTCTTCAAGGCATGGGCTGAATACTTGGACTTTCCGCGTCCATTTCCGCCGTTCATCATGTCCGGCATGTCGGGGTAGGAGACGAGAAAGTTGTGCTCGTCGACGAAGTTGAAGACGTAATGGGTCGCACCCTCCGGAAGTTTTCCGATCAGTCGATCGCCTTCGACTTTGGCGTTGGCCAAATACCATTCTTCCGATTTGTGTCCACCGTTCGGGGTGTAGACTATTTGTCCGCTGACTACCTTTGAACCTCTTTCCTCGAAACGAGCCCATACCTCTGCTCCATTACGGCCATTTTCGACTGCTTGGCATACTTTTTCCTTGTGTGGCAACATATGCTTGAAGTGTGGGTTCCGGTAAGGGTAGGAAGCATCCATCGCATCCAGTCTGCGAAATAATTCCTTGCTCATCGCGCTCACCTTTTCCGGCATCTTTTCGGCCAGATCTTTCGCTTCCTCGATATCTACTCTTTGTTCCATGGCCTTCATCCTGCGTAACAATTCCTTTCGCCCAGACGGTCCCTTGGTTTGTTTAGAGGAATCTCCATGCAATTGATAAAGTTCGTATTCGGGACGTCCTGGCATCCAGTTCTTGATCAATTTCCAACCGTCCACCCGAATCGTCGATTGTTGGGCGACGCCATGGGGAAAGTGCCAAACCATCGAATTTCTCGGCTTCCCATCCTTGTCCTTGACGAGATCGGGGTTCCTCGGGTGTCTGTGTAAAAGTTCAGAAAGATCGGAACCATCGAGTTTTTGCTCTTTTGGCATCGGGGTTCCCGTCCAACTGAGGATTGTAGGATAGAAGTCCAACCCATTGACCATGACATGGCTTTCCTGTCCCGCACGAATCGTTGGTCCGGTGATGATGAGTGGAACGCGAACCCCACCCTCCTTGGCATTGATTTTCCCTTTGTCCAAGGGCAAGTTGTCGGTAATGATTTCGCCGGGGATACGCTCCATCCCTCCGTTGTCCGAGGTCACGATAACATAAGTATTGTTGATTAAAAAATGACCAGGACGTCGGGGATCGGGAGTCTCTTCCAAATAGGAGATTATTTGCCCAACGTAATGGTCGAACATCTCCACCATGGCGCAATAATATGGATTCTTTTGCCCAGTGAGCGTCCAACCTTCGGGGGCGATCGGGTAGGGGACATCGAGCTTCTTGCAGTACTTTTCGAGCAAGTCCTTGCTCCGGCTGTGAATCGGAGTGTGTACCAACCAAGCCGCGTAGTATAGAAAGAAAGGATTGGCCTTGTTTTCTTGCATGAAACGGATGGCGTCTACCGTGGTCTGGTCCT
Organism: uncultured Puniceicoccaceae bacterium; assembly: GCA_964641305.1. Taxonomy (GTDB): domain Bacteria; phylum Verrucomicrobiota; class Verrucomicrobiia; order Opitutales; family Seribacteraceae. The sequence continues at coordinate 2,105 of CAZXKR010000175.1, forward strand.
TGGGAAAACCTTCAGCATCCAGCTGGTAAGGGTCATCCTTTGACTTTGTGGCAAAACCTTTCAAGCGATGCGGTTGCATGCGCCTGCTTTCTCCCAGGTCGTTTCTCGTGAAATCAAACCCTTGGTCCTCTGGTTGAGGGAACGCGTTGTGATCGATCGCCATATGCCATTTTCCGGAATGGCCGGAAACGTAACCGTTTGCCTTCAACGCTTCGGCAATCGTTATGTCCGAAAGAGGCATGCGGCCACTATACCACGGATCCATAACTGGATGTGCAGTTTTGTTGTATGGCGTTGGGGGATTGCCGCCGACGACGTGGGTCTTCTGGGCTACTGCGGGGTGGCGTCCGCTCATAATGGCGCAACGAGTAGGGGCGCAGGTGGGGGCAGGCGAATACCCCTGGCGAAAAAGCACGCCCTTCTGGGCCAATGCATCGATGTTGGGTGTTTCCATTGGGGTTGGGGCATCGACGTCATAGCATTGCACGTCCTGCCATCCCAAGTCGTCGGCCAAGATAAGAACGACGTTTGGACGAGGTCCTGGATCCGCCATGGATTTCAATGCGAGGAGCGAAAAACAAAGAATGGAGACATAGGGTTTAATTAGTTTGTTCATGAATCGTATCGTTGCCGAGAGGCGAAGGTTTTTTGGCTTAATCTGTCTTCCAGCGAAGGTTTCTGAATTTCGGAGGTGTGCCTTTCCAAGGCGCCCCGATGATCTTGGCCTTGGCTTGCGACCCTTTCGGTGGCCTGAGTCTTTCGGAGTCGTCCAGTCGGAATTGCTTGATCCCTTTCCAGTTGATCATCGATTTGCTTTCGGCGTCCTTGAAGTCGGATGGAGAAAGTTCAATGGCCTGCCAATGCTGTTTGCCATGCAACTGCACTTCGCTAGCATGATCGTCGATTCCCACTGTCAGGACGTTTGCTTGCTCGGCCCTGACTTCGAAGGACAACTTCGCTCCTGATGGAGCGATCCATTGCTCATCATGGACCTTGTGGGTCTTGATACCCCATTTTTGGGGCTTGTAGCTGAACCATTCCTTTTGCCAGTTTCCTTGAAAATCCTCGATCAGGTTACTCGGTTTGAGCGAGACAAGCGTTTCCGCTGCCTGAAGTTGCTCAACCGATGCTACCTTCATGATGGAAGACAGGTTGAATGAATGTGCGGTGTAGGAACCATAGTAATATCCCGCTCCCGAAATCGGTTGGTCCAGTTCGTAGCGAATGTTCGCGAAGACCCAAAGTGGTTTGTTCTTCGAAAAAAGTGACAATCTTGACACCCATTTCCCTTTGTGCATCGAAACAGGAGCATGGTGCCAGAAGCGGCTTTTAGTGTTCGTCGAATCATCCTTTTTGCCGTCCATTTGACCATGCTGGGTGTAAAAGACATCGATGAATGAGATTTTTTTGGAGTCATCTGCCGAGATAGTCGCTACGGGGGATTTCCCTTTAGGCAGACCGAGGTGTAATGCTGGTGTGTCGGGCATCTTGAAAGTGCTCTTCAGGTGTTGATCGAACCACAATTGCGTGGCCACCTCGTATGGTGGAGTATCTTGGTGGTTGTGATGTGGCGAGCATGTTACCCGCCAGTCCTTGGTTTTGATTTCCTTAGTCGATTTTTCTAGGTCGTTGATTCGCCCATGGAAGTCATTGGAAGGACTCAGGAATATGATTGGACAAGAGATTTTATTTAGGCTTGGAGGGTCGCTCACCGTCGCCAAATGAAGGGGGGATTTTGAATAACGATCACTAATTCCCCCGCAGGACGGAGCCGCGGCCTTGACCCGCTTGTCGGAGCCTGCGGTAAGAACTGTCAGTTTCCCCCCCATAGAGTGTCCGTAGACTCCGAGTCGCGCTCCGTCGACTTCCGGTTGACGCTCGAGAAAGGTCAGTCCCCGTCTTGCTCCTAGAGACGCGAGGAACCATGAGTTGTTCCGTGGAGATTCCACTGGATCCAATGTCCAGTCGGCCACCGGAATCGAAGGAAAGGCATC
>CAZXKR010000176.1:0-4062 GCA_964641305.1 uncultured Puniceicoccaceae bacterium
CTTCTCCCCCCAAGTCATAAACGATCCCCCCCACGCCTAATGTGACGATCATCGTAAAATTCAAAATAATCGGCGAAGAAGCTCCGGGAGAAAATTTCTTGCGCGCATTCAAGGCTCCAACGATAAGAGCGGAAAGGCAAATAGCCAAAACGTAGGGCAAGGTAACCGAACATAATTCCAAACCTAAACGCCACTTGGGCGAAATGGATAAATCCATGCTTTGGACCAAGAAAACCAAGCACAATCCTAGGAGTAAGATGGCGACCAACCCAAGTGCCAATCGGGTCAGCACCTTGTTCAGCAGAGAGAGTCCTTCGGCTAGGGATTTGGTTTCTATCGTTTCAGAAAAAACGGGAATGAAGGCCGAGGAAAGGGTGCCTTCCCCCAGCATACGGCGAAAGAGGTTCGGCAAAGTGAATGCCAAGACAAAAGCACCGCCAACGTACGAACCTCCGAAACAGGCAAAAAACAACATGTCCCGAAGAAGTCCAAGCACACGGGACAGAATCGTAAATCCGCTAACTAGAGAGATGCTTCCGAGAATACCGCTCATTTCGGAAACATCCCCATCCGTCTTAAACGATTTCCAGCAAACGAATTAAGCATGCCAGTTAAAACCAAGCACAGGACGAATAATCTGAATGTGAAATTTTCGCTCGTTCGAAAACGCACACCATATTCGGTCTAAAATGAAAAATAAGATTTCAGACCTTGCTCTCAAGTTGCTCCAGAAGCACACGGGCTTCTCTTTCAGGATCTTCGTGATTTTGCTCCACTGCTGCCTTGACTGCAAGTCGCAAGGCATCGATCGCATCATCAAAACGTTCCAATTCGATAAGACAGCGACCACGGAACAGAAGGGCTAACATCCAGTCCTGCTTTTCTTCAAGACAGAGACGAAAGCTTGCTTCGGCTTCGGAAAATCCCCCTTCATCAAAAAGAGCTTGGGCGAGACTGAAGCGAAAGAGAAGATTACATGAATCAGCTTCCAACTTGCGGCGGAAAAGTTCCACTCGCTCACCCATGACCCATCCGAAATTTCGTCAGTTAACTAGAAAGGAAACGATGGTCGAATTATCCACGCCGCCATTTTGGTTGGCCAAATCAATGAGCGCAGGAACAAAATCCCTAGGTTCATGTTCTTGCATGACGGATTCTATGATATCCTCGTCCACCATGTTAGTTACGCCATCCGAACAAATCAGGACGCCATCCCCCGGCTTGATTGGAAAAGTAGCCACATCGACCGCAAAGTCGATGTCTTGCCCCATGCAACGAGTGAGGGTATGCATATAATGCTCGGGCATGTCGTTCATGGCGTCGGGCCCATGTTTCTCGATCAACTCATTGCCCAAGGTGTGACTGGTGGAAATATGCTTAAAGGCTTGTCCGTTTTTATGATATACTGAGGAATCTCCAACATGGGCCAACATGAATTTGTCAGGCAGCATCCGGACGGCTGAAAAAGTTGTACCTATTCCGTTGTCTCCACCGACGAGCCCTCCACATTCGATAATATTCCGATGTACTGCGTGAACAATCTCACTTAGTTCTTCCTCAGTTGTACAGGCATCATTGCTACGAATCATCGCTCGAAAGAATTGCACGGCCAATCTACTAGCAAGGGAACCGTGCGGCAAACCGCCGACCCCATCGGCAACAACATAAAGTCCACATTCGTCGTCAAGGAGGAATGAGTCCTCGTTCGATTCACGAACAAAACCTACGTCGGAATGACCGAATGATACGATATTCATCTTATAAAGCTAAAAATGGGAAGGGGCTTCGAGAATGCATTAAAGCAAACCAGTCCGAGCCAGTTGTCAAATCTCAAAGAAAACAACAATTTCCAAAAATATTAAATCAAGACGCTACAGAACTAAGCTTGACCGTGCTCCGAAAGCCGAAAAACCTCGTAATCGCTCTTAGGCATCTCGGCTAGAAATTCCTTTCCGTAGCCCTTCCTGACAATCCGAGAATCCAGAATCAAAATATCGCCATGGTCGTCGTGTCTGCGCACGAGACGACCCAGACCCTGACGAAATTTCATAATCGCAGTAGGCAAGGTCATGTCACGAAACGGGCTTCTCCCCTCTTTTTCCAAGAATTCGGACTTCGCTTCGAGAATGGGATGCCCGGGGTTCTCAAAAGGCAATCGCGTTAAAATAACTTGCGAAAGAGCGGAACCGGGAGCGTCGAAACCCTTCCAGAAGCTCTCCGCTCCAAGGAGTAGGACGTCGCCCTCGGCCAGCATGCGCTCTCGCAACTCGGAACGTGAAAAACCTTCTCCCTGAGCATAAAGAGAGCGCCCCAATTTTTGCCAGCGCGGACGGAGAACGTCGTAACAGTGTCGCAAGTCGGCATAGTTGGTGAAAAGGGAGAGAGTACCTCCTTGCATACCAGTGGCGGAGACATGGATAGACTCGACGAGGTAATCCAAGTAAGGCAGACGATCCTGGCCCATAGGTTCGGGGCAATCAACGGCAATGCGAATAGTAACGTTTTTCTCATAGTCGAAGGGCGAGGCAACGATACCCTCCTCCGCATGATCCGCCCCCACGGATCTCCGAAAGTGATCCGCTTTGCCGCTACGCGTCAAGGTGGCACTGGTCATGAGAACCGAAGTTCCTCGCTCGAACAAGGCTTCGCGCATAGCCTTGGCAACGTCTATGGGAGCACTCCGCAAGTGGATGATGGCACGCTTCTTTCCCGAACGCTCCACCCAGTAGACACTTTCAGGATCTTTTAGATCCACGATTTGACCAATACCGTCCAAGTATCCGCGAAGACGTTTGTCGTTGTCCTTTAGGTCAGTTCGAAGAACCTCATCCTCTGCTTCCTCCGCCAAAGCCTTCAAGCGATACAAGAGACGGCTCAAGGGAGGAAACAAATCGGTAGGCAAGGTTCCCGGTTCCACCAATCGACGAACATCCCGCGTCTGGAGAAGGCTGACGTGCACGTGGTTGAAGAAATCTTCACAGGCCAGTTGGGCATTCTCCACCAGCTCAAAATCATTTTTTTCACCAATTCGGCTTAGCAAACCTTTCCTTTTCGTTGGATTGTAAAGTCTCCTCAAGACCATCGACATCGCCCAAGAGCTGATTCCAAGTCCCAAATGATCGCTCGCTACCGCAGGGGCCTCGTGCCCCTCGTCGAAAACGACGAAATCGTTGGGAAACAAAACACCGGAAACATCCCCACTAGGAGCAGCGCCGGCTCCGACCAAGGCAAAGAGCAAACTATGATTGACCACCAGCAAATGAGCTTTGTCCACTCGAGAACGAGCCCGCCTGTAGCAACAGGTTTCGGGAGAACAACGCTTGTTTGAACATACGGAAGAATCGGCGTTTACGGCATCCCAAACATCGAACTTCGGGGACGGCGACAATTCCTGACGAATACCTTCCTTCGGCCCATCGGCAGCCCATTCTCGAATTCGTTCCAGTTCGGCCCTCTGAGATGTCTCGAACAAATCCGTCTGCCCCTTCATCGCCGCCTCCAACCGGTTGTCGCAAAGGTAGTTTGCCTTACCCACAAGCAAAGCGCTTCGAAAATCAGCAAACTCCGCCAACTGCGGAGATTTCTTAAAAACCTTTCGCAACATGGGTATGTCGTTGTTGAGCAATTGCTCCTGCAAGCTGATTGTATTGGTAGCCACCACGAAGGGACGATTAGTCGTCACCGCATGAACAACACCCGGGGCCAAGTAGGCCAAGCTCTTGCCCACGCCCGTACCAGCCTCGAAAAGCAAACTCTCACCTTCACCAAAAGCTCGTCCCACCGCCGAAGCCATAGCCGCCTGTTCCGGGCGATGCTCCATCTCCATGCCAACCGGCAGCACCCCGCTCGGGCCAAAAACCTCGTTGGCCAACGCCTCCAAGTCCCACCCCTCAGGAGCCAAAGCCGATCCCTCGGCATCGTCCAAAACACGAATCATTCACTTTCAATTATCTACCAACCTCACCAATGACCACAAAGAAAAGTGAAATGTTTCCCTTGTTTTCCATAGTCATTTAAAAATTGAAAATCTTGAAAAGCCTGCCACTCCAAGACTGAATGCTC
>CAZXKR010000177.1:0-4062 GCA_964641305.1 uncultured Puniceicoccaceae bacterium
TCGCCGAGGCGCTTGAATTGGGTTGGCGCAACTACGGTCTGTGTCCAGATGAAAGAGGCTCTAGTTGTCCAGAGCGCAGCGACCGCAGTTGCTGGGCATGCCGGAACAGGGTGGCATTTCTGCCGAGCCGGAAGATTCGTCGGAGCCGGTTGCGGCGAAAACGGAGAGCTTCTTCTCCAGCTTGGGAGAACCACAGTGCAGACAATTGGCTTCGCCTTCCCAGTTGGCGGTGCGAACGAGAACTTCGGAGTCCTTGTCGCAGTCGGAGCAGGTGAACTCGTAGATAGGCATGGGTGCATCGGCGTTTTGCCGATCGTGTAGAGGTTCAATAGTTGGCGAGCAATTCGATGAAGCGCACGATCATATAGTAAAAGGAAATGAGAGTGCCTGCGCCGAAAAGACCGAAAAAAGCTACGCCAAGAATCTTTTGCGTGCCTTCCGAGCGGAGAACGTCGGGTTCCTTTTCCATGGAACCGACTACCAAGATAAAATACACCACTAGGGCGAAAATCGGCATTGTAATCATGAACCAATCAAATTCCGTATTCATTCTCTAATAAATTCCAAGTTTCTAGATGATGCTCGTAAAAGAGTACAAATATGTCGGGAGGTCGCGGGAAGTCAAGAACGGGTGACTTTTCTAATTGAAGAATCGTCTCGGCGAATGCAGGGTCGATACGCATTACCCAAACTCATCCTCGCATTATCAAACCATGAAAAACCTTATTATCATCGCCTGTGCGGCATTCGTTGCCCTTTCAAGTATCGAATCCTTGTCCGCCAAATCAAAGGAGATTCCTTTGGCGAAGGCGAAAACCGAAAGCAAATCCAAAGCAAAAGTGAAAAAAATTCGACATGTCGTGTGCTTCAAGTTCAAGGAAGACGCCACTGACGCCCAGATCCGCAAGGTGGAGAAGGCGTTCGCGGGACTGAAGAAGAAGATCCCCGAGATAAAAGATTTGGAATGGGGCACAAACAATAGTCCGGAGGGGCTGAACAAGGATTTCACCCATTGTTTCATCGTGACCTTTGCCGACGAGAAGGGACGCGCAACCTACCTGCCCCATCCCGACCACAAGGCGTTCGTGGAGATCCTGAAGCCGATCCTCGACGACGTCTTCGTGATCGACTTCTGAACTCGGTTCATTCGTGAGGCTTTTCGCAATACTCCTCGGGATATCGCTTGGGGGGCTTTTTTCAGCAGCCGATCAGGCATTTCGGATTGCCGGGTACCTGCCTGAGTACAGAGTGGACGGGCTCAAGCGAAAGCAGGTCGAGGGACTGACGGACTTGATCGCATTCTCAGTCCTGCCGCGTGCCAACGGAGAACTGGACTCAAGCTCTTGGCCACCTGAAAAGGTTCAAAAAGCGAAAAAGCTAGCGAGTGAATCAAATGCCCGATTTCTTCTGACTGTGGGTGGTTGGGGACGCTCGGCCGGTTTTGCCGAAATGTCTTTGAGGGAGAAATCCCGACAGTCCTTTGCTAATGAACTTCTCCGTTTTTGCAAAGCCAACGGTTTTGCAGGAGTAGTCTATGACTGGGAGTTTCCCCGCAATGCAATCGAGGAAGCATCTCTCGGGGAACTGCTCGGAGATACCCGAAGACTATTCGCCCCTATCGGGTTAACCGTGGAAATCGCGATAAACCCATCGAAACACCTGCGACCTGAATGGACGGCAAAGGTCGATGCCGTTCAGATAATGTCCTACGACAACGGCGAACGCCACTCGACTTACGAGCAAGCTGAGTTCGACCTCACGATCATGGCTAGAATGAGGGTTCCCGCGAACAAGCTATTGCTCGGGGTGCCCTTCTATGGTCGCTTAATGAACAACCGAAACAAGACCATGACCTATGGCGATATCCAAAGAAGATACCGACCGAAGGAGGAACAAGACGAAGTGGGAGGATTCTACTTCAACGGCCCGAAAACAATGGAAAGAAAGATGAAGTTGGCCAAGGATCGCGGATTGGGAGGCGTCATGATTTGGGAAATCGGACAGGATGCCGAAGGCCAAGCTTCGCTGCTTTCCGTTTTGAGGAACAAGAACCGGTAGCACTTATCCATCGGATTCAATCGGGCTCGTTCCTTACTTGATTAAAGGTTCGCCAAAATGCTTTGCGTCTTGACCGGCGAGTGTTTTGGATTTCCCTAGTCGAAATGAAATTCACACACCTTGACGAATTCTGTTTCTTGAGAAATCCTGCGGTTGTCGCCTTCGCTCTCCCATGGGTTGCCTTAGGTCTTTGCGCAGAGGTGAAAACGCCCGCCATCTTCGGCAATAACATGGTGCTGCAACGCGACCATGCCAATCCAGTTTGGGGTTGGGCCGACAAAGGAGAAAAGGTTACTGTGTCCATTGCCGGACAGTCGCGCAAGACGCAGGCCGGCAAGGACGGCGCTTGGCGAGTCACGCTCAAGCCCATGAAGGCCACGGCCAAGCCACTCACCTTGACCATCAAAGGGAAGAACGAGCTGAACTACGAAAACGTTCTGGTCGGCGAAGTCTGGGTATGCTCCGGGCAATCGAACATGGGATGGGCTCTTAACAACTCGGACGACTCCGACTTGGAGGTCATGACCGCAAAACACCCGAACTTGCGACTGATCAGCGTTCCACAGGTCGGCACCCAGGAACCGCAAAGCGATTTTAATGGCCAATGGGAAACCACCACCCCCGAAGTCGCCCAAAATTTCTCCGCCGTGGGATACCTCTTCGGACGGCGCCTGCACCAAGCGCTCGACGTTCCCGTGGGCTTGATCGACAACGCATGGGGCGGTTCCTCCTGCGAGGCTTGGATTCCTCGCGATCTTCTGGAAAAAACCGCTGTGGCCAAGCCCTACATGGACCAGTGGAAAAAGACCGAGTCCGAGTATGATCCCACCAAAGCCATGCAGGAATATGAAGCCCGTCTGGCCAAATGGCAGGAAAAGGCCAAAAAGCTAAAGGCCGAAAACAAAGGCGTTCCGAGAGCGCCTAGAAAGCCACGCAACCCGCTCACCGGCCAGCACCGCCCGGCCAACCTTTACAACGGTGTCCTCAAGCCAATTGTCGGATACGGCATAAAGGGAGCTATTTGGTACCAAGGAGAGAGCAACTCAGCCCGAGGTCACGCTTATCGTGAGGTCTTCCCGCTCATGATCGAAACTTGGAGAAAAGACTGGAAGCAGGGAGACTTTTCCTTCTATTGGGTGCAACTCGCCGACTTCATGGGAGAAGACGAGGAACCGAAGGACGACAACTGGCCCGAATTACGTGAAGCCCAGACCATGACCCTCGACAAATTGCCCAACGTGGGACAGGCCGTCATCATCGACGTCGGCGAAGGTCGGGACATTCATCCCCGCAACAAGCAAGTGGTGGCCAACCGCTTGGCCCGCCTCGCCTTGGCCAAGGACTACGGCATGAAACTGCAGGCCGAAAGCCCCCGATTCAAATCTATGGAAACGAAAGGAGAACAGGTCGTAATCACTTTCGATCACGTCGGAACCGGACTGTACACCTTCGACCTGCGTGAAGCGACCGGCTTTGCCATCTGCGGCAAGGACAAGAAGTTCGTCTGGGCGAAGGCAAAGCTGTGGGGTAAGGACAAGGTGGTCGTATGGGCCGACGGCATTAAGGAACCCATCGCCGTCCGTTACGCCTGGTCCAATAATCCCGTGTGCAACTTGTATGGAAAGGTAGGTAGCGTAACTTTACCCGCGACTCCCTTCCGCACCGACGGTTTCCCCATGGTGACCGAGGGAAAATAAGACTCATCCTACCCACACCCCATGAAAACTTCATTCACAATCGCCATTTTGGCCTTCCTTCCTGCCCTGCTCCAAGCAAAACCCACCTTGGAGGTCATACTGGATACCTCCCAGGTGAAGAACCCCTTTGGTGTCGCCTTCGATGAAGATGGCAACGCTTACGTCGCCGAGTTCATGGGAGGGCGTGTTCACAAACTAACAGCGGAAGGAAAGCTCACCACGATTTCCGGCAACGGCGAGAAAGGTTTCGCCGGGGACGGCGAAGATGCCAAGAAAGCGGTTTATCATGGCATGCACAACATCGTGA
>CAZXKR010000178.1:0-1904 GCA_964641305.1 uncultured Puniceicoccaceae bacterium
CGTTTCCTGTTTCTCTTACCAGTTCGACTTGTTCTTCGGAATCAGGAAGTAGGGGCCTGGATCCGAATGGATCGGCACCTTCTTCCGAAACTAACCAAACGGGTGAGGCGTTCTTGTCGTTAGCGTCCCAAACGCCCGTCCAATGTTTACGTCCGCCAAGTTCGGAAGAAGATAGATTCTCTTTTTCGTCCAACAAGTCGGCAGAAGCGGAAATTCTCTGATCTGGTCCGAGATGCTTGTTTATCTCCCCCAATGCCACGCTTAATCCAAAGCGAGCATGCGTTTTGGCTATTACTGAAGTTTTTCGAAGTTGTGACTGGCGTAGCTCCAGTGACACCAAGGACAACATGCTTAACACAAACACAAACACAACGGAAAGTAGGGCTAGGCATAGGATTAATGCAAAGCCTTTGCGGCGATCTGAAGTCTTGACTATGATCGAGGATGTCACTGCTTTTCTGCGAAATCGATATGAGCAAAATTAATGTATCACAGTTATTCCCATCCTTGCAAGTGGAGTAGTCAACCCTTTTCGGGGAAGGGAAAGAGACGGTTCTTGAATTGACTGGCGAAGCCTCCCGAAGCAAATCCTCATAAAGAAAACAAATGAATATTCATGTTTGTCGGAGGTTGGCATTTGCCAGAATACTCCCGGTCATCCATTTTCCTGACATTTTTTTTCAGCTGTCATAAAAGGCTCATGATTTACATAAAGCAACGGTGCTTAGTATTTTCGTCTTCAAATACCTCTCAAGAAAATTGAGTAGTTCGTCGATTCACCATACCTTAACTGAAGCTTGCAAGGCTTGGACACATCGTGCGATTCGCGGCTTGGCATCTCTGTGCGAAACCATTGTAGCAAACCGCCTTCTAATGCACCCTCAATTACACATGGTGGATGCCTGCAAATTCTCGATGCTAGCCCTGCGGAAGTGATCCGCGCTGGGAGGGCACAATTAAGTGTTGGTCTCGAAACCCTTCCGTTGCTCGCGGGACTGCCAAGCGTTGGCTTTTTCGTCTCCAACAATCTGTTCGGTTTTGGGATCCCAAGTAAGCTTTCGACCTAAACGAATCGATATGTTGGCAAGGTGGCAGGTGGTCATGGCTCGGTGGTGGGTAAAGACATCCGATATGGGATGCTTGCGATCCTTCACGCACTGGAAGAAGTTCTCCATATGATTTGTCGGAGTCTTGCCTTTGTAGATCTTTTTTATGGTGTCAGAAGCAAGTGGTTTGTCTTTTAATTCATTTACTGCATCACCTTTTAGTTTCCCACGGCTTACAAGCAACTTACCCTTAGAACCTTCGAAGAGGATTCCGTTCCCTTCGGGCGATCGGCTCACGATGTTCATTTCAACTTCTTTTGGGAAGCCACAGCGAATATGGAAGTTGTGAGAGGTGTTGTAATGGTTGTCCTTGGTCGGCATGCCGTTCTTGAGAGGTATGGGGTGTTCGCCTATGATAGGGTCTATCGACAGAGGACCCTGACCTTCGCCGCTTTGATCCAAAGCCCATTGGGCAATGTCTACGTGATGGGCTCCCCAGTCAGTCATCTTTCCGCCCGAGTACTCGTACCACCAGCGAAACTGGTAATGGCAGCGTTCCTTGATGTAGTCGACGAGAGGAGCTTGCCCCAGCCAAGTGTTCCAGTCGATGTTGGCGGGCGGGGCTGATGTTTTGAAAGGTCCGCCTTTAGGACCTCCGCCAATATTGCAGGTTACCTTCTGTACCTTACCGATTCGACCTTCGCGAATAATTCCGATGGCTTGCAAAAACTTTTGGCCCATTTCGGAACGTTGCTGAGTGCCGACTTGAAAGACCCTTCCGGTTTCCTTGACGACCTTGCAAATTTGCTTTCCCTCGTCGATGGTGAGTGTCAGTGGCTTTTCGCAGTAAACGTCCTT
>CAZXKR010000178.1:2004-4057 GCA_964641305.1 uncultured Puniceicoccaceae bacterium
CGATTTTCTATCTCTTTTACTTGGATGTCTACGAGCCTTAGTTATAAGAGAATGATGAAACAATTTTTATTTCTTACTTTTATTGCCATATTTTCTGGAGGTTGCCTAGGTACAAAAAACGACGAAGCTATGAAAACAGAAAAAGAGGAAACTGCTCCGATCAAGACCGAAAAGAATCAGGTCGCGATTCTCGGGGGAGGGTGCTTTTGGTGTACGGAAGCCGTTTTCGAACTTTTGGAAGGTGTCGATTCCGTAGTTTCAGGTTATGCTGGTGGTGCTAACCCGAACCCGACATACGAGCAAATTTGTACGGGAACCACAGGCCATGCAGAGGTAATAAAGATTTCATTCAACCCTTCGAAAATCAGTTATGAGCAACTGCTCGAAACCTTTGGCGAATGTCACGACCCCACGACCTTGAATCGACAAGGCGCCGATACGGGTACCCAGTACAGGTCAACAATTATGTACGTTGATGAAGATCAAAAACTACTGGCTGAAGCATGGAAGAAGAAACTCGGATCTAAATTAGCGGACCCGGTAGTAACGGAAATTGTACCGTCTCCCGTGTTTTATCCCGCAGAGGACTATCATCAAGACTACTTCCGACGCAATCCGAACCAAGGTTACTGTACTTTTGTCATTCGACCCAAATTGAAAAAGTTAAAATTGGAAGATAAAGTACAGGATCAGTAGATGACTTCCAGTACTTGCCGATTTTTCTTCTCAAGAAATCAACGCTTCTAGCTAATTGCCCCATCCACGCTCATTGATTTCGAGGGAATTCTGCCCGCGAATCGTTTGCTAATTGGGTTACTAGTACCCATGGCAAGTAAAGGATAAGCGCATAAAATTCATAATCACGACATTGAATATATCGACTTAGATCGATTAAGTTTTCAGGATTTATATAAATATAAATATAAATCGATTAAGAGACAGCAGTTACTTCATGTTCATTCGGAACTATAGATAATAAATTGATTGGACATTAATGCTAGGACAGTAAAGTAGGTGTTTTCCTTCAGTATTAATGGGGAAGCTAGGTCGTCGCATGAGTTATGAGAAAATTGTTTTTGGTTTTTTGTAGATGAATAATATCTGATTCTGGGGCTTGGTCGATGAGTCCATTCGAACCCCACGGATTGTTTAGACGGAATGGGTGATGCCTGTGATGGTGATTGGAAATCTTGAAGCAGGTAAAGTCCTGCCGAAAATATTCGGACGACAAACTCATTCTTTTATCGGGTTCCGGCCGATGACCGGGAACTGCTCAATATCGATAACGGAACCGCTAACTGGTCGAGTTTCTCCGGAAACCCAAGGCAAGGCAATGCGGGCGATTTCTTCGGGCAGTAATATCCGACCGCAAGGCGCGAGGTTAGGGGGGACTTTTTGAGGCCAATCTTCAGGTAACCCCTCGGCGATCTTTGACTTGATTTCGTTAGGGCTCAGAACCCAGCCAAGGTTAAATTGGTTTACGCACACTCCGTTCTCACGATGAAGGGTGTCGCCAAGATTCCGAGTCATGGTCAGAAGGGCTCCCTTAGTCATGCTGTATACGAGGAGGTTCCGTTCCCCGCAGTAGGAGTTGATCGATCCTATGTTAAGAATGTTTCCCTCCGCTTTTTCCAAGTGGGGCAGGGCGCTCTTTATTAAAAAGAGGGGTGCTCGTGTGTTTACACTAAAATCATAGTTGAAGATCTCGGGAGTTGATGAGTCTAGATCTTTGCGAGTAATCATTGCCGCGTTATTAACTAAACCATCAAGACCGCCAAAAGCATCTACTGTCGCAGCAATCAGATTCTGGGGACTTTGGGAATCGGAAAGATCATCTGTTCTTTCCAGTACGCGATCACCAAGATCATTGGATACTCTACGCACGTCAGAAATTTCCTTTCCATGAATGACGACATTGGCGCCTTGCGCATGAAAGAGTCGCGCCATTGCTTCCCCGATCCCCGTCGCGCTCCCTGTAATTAGAATAGTTTTATTCTTCAGAATCATAATATAAATATACTTATATAAATAATAATTAACCTCCGGCCATTTA
>CAZXKR010000179.1:0-4019 GCA_964641305.1 uncultured Puniceicoccaceae bacterium
AGTCTTGTCCTCGGGCTGCTTCTTGGGTTGCTGATCGGAGGTAGTTTGGTCCGGAAGATCTATGCGATTATATTGCTCGATCACCGGTGTTGTAATCATAAAAATTATCAGCAAGGCAAAAGCCAGATCGATGAGCGGAGTAACGTTCAAGTCGGAAATGGAGTCGAGTTTTTTCGTCTGTTTGAAATCTCGTGCCATGTCGGTTTAGTTTCTAGCTTTTCGATTCCGGAAGTGCTTCGGGCTATTTGGCGTTTGCTCGATAAGATACGAATCAGTCTGCCGAATCCAGTTCTATTCGATCCGCAACGAGACTGGCAAAGTTCTCCAGTCGAGTGATCTCGCTGCGAGTCGAACTGAGCAGAGAATTGTAAATGAAGACCGTCGGAATGGCGACCAAAAGAGCGGCCACGGTAGTGAGCAAGGCCCCGGATACGCCGGGTGCAAGTTGGTCGATCGTAGCGCCTCCCTTGTCCATAGAGCCAAAGGCATCCATGACCCCCCAGACGGTTCCGAGCAACCCCAGAAAAGGAGCTCCGGACACGATGGTTGCCAAATAAATCATTTTGTCCTCATACCTATCAGTAAGTTCCGAAAGGGTGCGACGGAGAGCGTTTTCAACTTGGCTCATGCGTGCAGAATGGCTTCCCGAACCGCTCTTCTCGTGCTTGCGGTAAGCCTCCATAGCTCGAGACACCAAGCGTAAGAATGGTCCGCCTTCTCCCTTGAACAGGGCGTCATCGTAGTGCATGAGACTAGGCAGTTCGTGAATTTTCTTTTCGTGACGGGAGTTGAACTGCTTCAGCTTCCGCAGGTCGGAATACTTCGAGTATATGAGCGACCAAGCGTAGATGCTGAGTCCGAACAACGCGAAGATGACGCACTTGCCGGCAAAATTGGAATCCCAAAAATAATCGAAGACGTTTGCATCCGCTATGAAGGGAAATTCGTATATGAATAAATTCTTTAGCATGGCGATGAGTTTGCGTAAAAATAGACCAATGACATCACTAATTGTTCAATAAGGTAAATGAAAGAGCGCAATGAAAAAGGATAGGAATCGCCATATAGTACTTTTCCGGCAACTTCTAAAATGGTTTTTTGGGAGAGGTTCCCGAAACCAAAAATAGAGTCGTTAAGGCATATTAATTAACTCGCAAGTCAATCGCTTTAGGTTTGCGAAAAAAGGCTTTCACGTCCAATTGTCAGCCGAAATGGAAAACGCTGAAGAAACACTCAAGGAAGCGGAAGAACGAACCTTCACTCTAACCGGGCACAAAGCCTTGGTAGGTCTTGACGGTTTCGTCGATAAGATAGTCACGCCCGTCAACCAGCGGCATGGCATGGGGGAAAACTTCGATCCCATTGAGACCATATCCGATCTTGGATCTCGAATCAGCGCAGCGGCAGGCAAGAGCGCCAACATCGAACTATTTTCCAGGTTCGACAAACTCGGCGGCAACGGCCCGATCATGGCCAACTCCCTATTGTCGCTAGGATTGCCTACTCGATACGTCGGTGCGCTGGGCCGATCCGAACCGCATCCGGTCTTTAAGGATTTCGCAGAAAAAACGGAAGCCATCACCTTGGCCGATCCGGGGATTACGACAGCCTTGGAATTCAAAGACGGCAAAGTGATGTTCGGCGACATGAAGAGCCTCGACGACGTCGATTATGCGCGAATCCTCGAAGTTTGCGGAGAAGGTAAGTTCATCGACATGCTCGCCCGGGCAAACTTGGTCGCAATCGTCAACTGGACGATGATTCCGAAAATGACCTCTACCCTCGTCGAAATTCTCGAAAAAATAATGCCGAACTTGCCACCACTGGATACTCGACAATTTTTCTTTGACCTCGCCGATCCCGCCAAGCGTTCGCAGGAAGACATTTTAGAGGCGATGAGAGTTTTTGCTCGTTATCAGGCGCACGCCGAAGTCACCTTGGGATTGAACTACAACGAAGCCATCCAAGTATCGGAAGTCCTGGGATTGAATCCTCAAGACGAAGATTCATCCGGCTTGCGGCAAATGGCTCAGGATATTCGCAATGAACTGGAACTGGCCTGCGTAGTCGTCCATCCGGTGAGCTCCGCCGCCTGCGCCACTAAGGAAGACAGTTGGTGGGCGCCGGGGCCGTTTACTCCTAATCCAAAAATCACGACCGGGGCGGGCGACCACTTCAACGCCGGGTTCTGCGCAGCTCGATTGTGCGGATTCTCGCCAAGAAGTTGCCTTACGCTCGCCAGTTGCACGTCCGGGCACTATGTTCGAACTGCTCAAAGCCCTTCCTCCTCGCAGGTGGTAGGCTTTCTACGAGAACTTACACAAGAATCATGAGTCACGAAAAAGGAATTTTAATCTCCTTCGAGGGATCGGAAGGATGCGGCAAGTCTACCCAGATTCGCCGAATCGCCGATCGCCTGGAGGACATCGATCACCGCGAAGTGGTTGTAACGCGCGAACCGGGCGGCACACTTATAGGTGAAGACATTCGACACCTTCTCATGCATGCGGAGGAAGGCGAGGCCATGTTCCCCGAAACGGAGCTACTGCTCTTTGCAGCTAGCCGGGCTCAACTGGTGAGAGAAGTCATTTTCCCCGCCGTCGAGGAAGGAAAAATCGTACTTTGCGACCGTTTTCTCGATTCCACCACAGTCTACCAAGGCGTAGCTCGACAAATAGCCGAGGACCCAGTGACTCAAATCAACAACTTCGCAGTGGGTGAAATCATTCCGGATCTCACCGTCATTTTGGACATTCCACCGGAATTAGGCATGGAGCGAGTTAGACACAGGGTATCAGATATGCCCGATCGGATGGAGCAAGAAAACATCGAGTTCTACGGCAAGGTGCGCGAAGGTTACCTCCACTTGGCTCGATCCCTCCCAGAACGCTTCTTCGTAATGGACGGCGAACGCGAACCCGATGACATCGAGCTCGACATTTGGAATGAAATGCACGCCCGCTTCTTTGCGGAAGATTAGCAATAACTAAATCGTGAGCGATTCTTCGAAAAGAACGAAACGCAACTTGGAGGCTCTCGAAGACGACCTTGCCTCGGGGCGACTGCATCATGCTTTGCTTCTTCAAGGGAAGAATCTTTCGGCTTTGGAAAAAGGAGCCATCCATCTGGTACGAAAAATCCTCGGGACAACCGAAAACACCGAAGAGCATCCTGACCTCTTCCACTTGCGACCTTCCGGAAAAGCACGTCTAATTACTGTGGAAAGCACCCGCGAACTGATCTCGGACCTCAACCGCTCGGCCAGTCAAGGAGAGAACAAGGTGGCCTTGCTCCATGAGGTTGACCGTATGAGACGCGAGGCCGCCAATGCCTTTCTAAAGACACTTGAGGAACCCCCCCACGGGACATTCATCCTAATGGTGACGACGAGACCGTACTCCCTCCTGCCCACCATCCGGAGTCGCTGCCTCCAAGTGCGTCTGGATGAAAAGTTCGAGGAACTTGAGGACAAGGAGTGGAAGGAGTGGCTAAACTCCTACAAAGCTTGGATAGAACTCGCCTCCGATCGTGAAGCCGTTCGCCGGGATATTGCCGCGCCGGTATTTATTGCCAACGGCCTAATCCTTAGCTTCAGGTCAATCATAGCCCGCAAAGCGGATGAGGTCTGGGCCCGACGCAAGCAGAGCTTGCCTGAGGGCATCGACGAAAAGGAAATAGACGCCATGGAAGCGGGAGTGCGAAAAGGAACTCGAGCAACTCTACTAGCCGCACTTGAAGAACGGACGAGAGATTTCGCGATATCCTTAGCCGAAGAGCGAGGTCAAGAGCTACCCGGACGCAAACTGGCTCAGGTGATCGAGTCCCTCGAAAAAGCCGCCGGACTTCTTGAGGTCAACCTCAAGGAGGAAACCGCACTCGAATACTTCTGGCTTTCCTCTTTGCGGACATGGACTGCGAAATGATTTGATTCACCATCTTCTCGAACATGAGCGACAAGACCATCTTCCAGAAAATCATCGACGGTGAGATACCGGCGGACTTGCTCCACGATGATGAGG
>CAZXKR010000180.1:0-3954 GCA_964641305.1 uncultured Puniceicoccaceae bacterium
TGGGTCGTATTGTTTAATCTGACCTGCGGTTTCACTCTGGGATTCATGATATTTTTACTTTATCGCAAGCTTCTTCCCGATTGGCAGGCAGAGCACTCGGAGTAATCGGAAAGACGAAACAAAGTGGGGGCGTCAAGGTTTCCTGTAAATTCTGATTCGATCTTGAACAGTAGGATTTTCCAAGCGACGGAACCACTTTTCAGTTACTTGCAATCCTTGTGGGTCAATATCGCTATGTGAGCTGATGAACACCCCATCCGGGTGCAAAGTCCTAATGACTTCAGCCTCTACCTTTCTTTTGTATTTTTCGTCAGGAAGAATACAGTTCTCTATGCCGCAAGCGATGATGCTAATCAAGTCGTCCCCTTCACCTTGTAGGTGTTCGAGCATATCATGAGGGATAACCTTAAAGGGAATTCTAGGTAGCAATTCATTCCGAGCACGGATCCTTTCAAAGATCGATTTGGATAGCACATCCGCATAAAAAGGTTCGACTGCCAAGTAGTTCCTTGCGCCGGAAGATGCTGCGAGGGCATAACCGTAAGACATCATGCCTGCCCCCAATTCTACCACTCGTTGTTCCTCCAGTGCCGATTTAATTTCATCAGCCAATCCACTCATTACTGCTTCATACAAAGCTCTACTGAAGTTTCCTCCCGGAGCGGCAAATCCCAAGCCAAGTTCACGAGATGCATTCAGACGGATCTTCCAATCACGATGCTTGCCGAATTTATGCTCGAATTCCTCGGAAAGGTCGTGAGGTTTGAAAAGTTTTGAGATTTCCTCCTCTGTCACTCTCTATTTTTTCCTGTTTAAGAGATAGACGATCAATTCGAGTAGAAATTCATTGTCACCACCGATTTCACGGGCAAATGACAAAGCCTCCTCCGTATGATGCTTCGCCTGCTCCTTGGTTTCTTCTATACCCCGAAAAGCTATAGAAGTGGCTTTTCCTTGGACTGCATCGGATTCAGCGTCCTTGCCTAGCTCTTCCGTAGTGCGGGTAGCATCAAGCAGATCATCCATAGCTTGGAATGCCAATCCCAGCGACATCCCTAATCGACGGCCTAGAATTAGAACTTTTTCCTCCGCTCCCTTATTCCCTAGAAACAATCCCATCTCCAGGCAGACCGTAAGAAGAGCCCCCGTTTTGTTTGCATGAACATACCGGAGGGTATCGGCGTTAGGGGATGAACCTTCAGCCAGTAGATCTTCCATCTGACCACCGACAAGCCTTTCACTACCGGCTGCTGTTGCAAGTATTCTAACAAGATGCGAGACTAGGTCAGGTCGATCCGCATAATCCACCGAGAGAACCTCGAAAGCCATTGCCAGAAGTGCATCTCCGGCAAGTATCGCCGTTGCCTCGTCAAAGGCCTTGTGGCAAGCTGGTTGCCCCCTGCGCAGATCAGAGTTGTCCATGGCGGGCAGGTCGTCGTGGATTAAACTGTAAGTGTGAATGCATTCGATCGCGATTGCAGCCGGCATTGGATTGTTACCAGAAGGAAAAAGCTGGTTGGCCGAAAGGACGAGAATAGGACGGATTCGCTTGCCTCCTGCAGATACACTGTGACGGATTGCCTGATGAAGGCGACTTGGTCGAGTATCTACGGTTGGA
Source organism: uncultured Puniceicoccaceae bacterium (assembly GCA_964641305.1). GTDB lineage: Bacteria > Verrucomicrobiota > Verrucomicrobiia > Opitutales > Seribacteraceae. The sequence continues at coordinate 1,619 of CAZXKR010000180.1, forward strand.
AGTCGAAGATTCAAGGCTTCGTTAATCTTTTCTTGCAGATCGTTTAGTTGACGATTGAAATTCATGACTTGCGGAAAATTTGCAACACTGGCATTTTAAATAGATTATGCCAAGTTTTGAAGCCCTCTGTGGCCGGCTTTTTGTTCAAGCCGGTTGGATGCCCAAGATGTTATGGGGAGGAGCCTTGACCTTTATTCCAGTAGTGAACTTCCTACCCTTTGGGTATCTCATGGAGTATGCTTTGCGATTGAGCCGTTCCGGAGATGGGGAGCTGCCCGTTTGGCAGGATTTTTCACTTCTGGAACTGTTCTCCAGTGGATGTAAACTTGCTCTGCTGCTTTTGGGATACTTGATACTGCCCGTATTTTTAGGATGGGGTGTCAGCGAGGTCTTGGATTTGCTGACCTTTGGCTTTCTGGGTGTGGCTGCTTATTTACCCATGGGCATAGGGGCATTTGCCGGCATGTTCTTTTTCTTATCCGCGGTCAGGAATTACGCTAGAGACGGCCTATTTGCCGACGCTTGGAGAATAAGGGACGTCGCTACCTTGGCCGGACAAGCGTCTCGCGGGCTAATATTTCCGATTCTCGCGTTTTGGGGATTGTGCTTGCTAGCCTTTCCCTTGTATGGATTTGCCTTTTTTATTGGAGCGTTGAGCCTGCTTGCCTATTCGAGTGCTCTCTTTAGAGAAATCGAAAAAGATTCCTAATCTCGCTCGGGAGAATAGGTCTACACCCTTTCACCGCCGATTTATTAGCGTTCATCCAAATATCATGCCTACTTACGACTATGTTTGCGAAGCCTGCAGTCACGAATGGGAGTTGTTTCAGTCGATGAAAGACTCTCCATCCAAATCCTGCCCAAAATGCAAAAAACGCAAAGCTCGACGAAGAATAGGAGTCGGTGCCGGACTCATCTTCAAGGGAACCGGTTTTTATGAGACTGATTACAAGAAAAAGGCCGAGCCCAAAAAGAAAGAATCGGATAAAGAAAGCTCCGGCAGCGCCGATAGCTCCAAGGCTTCAGATAATGGCAGTTCGAAATCCGAAAGCAAGGATTCCACTCCAGCCAAAAAAAAGGAGACAACGGCAACTAAAGCCGATTGATTCAGGATGCGCCGCCCTACCCTTGCTCGTCCGAAAAAGTCGCTGCTCTAAACTTCCACTTCTGCGGAATAATCGACATCCGAGCGACCGAACCCGAAGAGCTTTAGGAACTCTTTGCGATAGCCCTCGAAATCCGTTAATTCGGCAAGGTTCTCGGTATTCAAGTGGGGCCACCGTTCAATGATTGTTTCCTGTATCTCGGGGGACATCTCCCAATCATCCAGACGAATACGGCCCTGATCGTCACATTCAAGTTCTCCGTTGGCGTAGAGTCGTTCCTGAAAAAGCCTGCAAATCTGTTCAATGCATCCCTCGTGCGTGCCTTTCTCCTTCATAATCTTGAAGAGAAGGGAAACGTACAAGGGAACTACCGGAATAGCAGAGGATGCTTGGGTTACTACCGCCTTGTTGACTGAGACGTAGGCCTTGCCGCCAATGCTATTCTCCATCAAAGACATAAGCTCGCCGGCCGTTTGCTCGAGATGTTCTTTCGCTCGCCCAATCGTGCCATTTCGGTAAATGGGCCAGGTGACTTGCGGTCCGATATAGGAATATGCGACGTTAATGGCACCGGGAGCCAATAAGTCGGCAGCCAGCAAGGCTTCCGTCCAAGCTTTCCAGTCCTCCCCTCCCATCACCTTTCTCGTATGAAATATGTCGTCTTCAGAGGCTGGATCTATGGAGATTTCCTTCACCTCACCCTTGTCGGTATCTAGAGTCTGGTTCTTATACACGGCGCCGACGGGCTTTAGGCATGCCCTGTAGTTTTGACCGTCCGACGGGTCCGTTCTTCGAGGAGAGGCTAAACTGTAGACGACGAGATCGAATTGTCCGTCCAATGCCCTCGCTTTTTCGATAGTTTCGTCTTTGATCTCATTTGAAAAGGCATCTCCATTTACATCGATCGCTTTTAAACCCGCCTTCTGCGCAGCTTCGCAAAAAGCAACGGAATTGTAATGACCGGCTGTTCCCGTTCGTCCGTTGGCCGCTTCCCTCTCGAAATAAACGCCGAGAGTATCGGCGGAACACGAAAACGCAGCCGCCACCCTAGACGACAGTCCGTAGCCGGTGGATGCTCCTATGACGAGAGCCCGCTTGGGTCCAACACCGGAAGGCAGGGAGTGCTCTTTGGCGTGTGCAATTTGCTCAGCCATATTGGAAAAGCAGCCAGTTGGATGAGCCGTTATACAAACGAATCCTCGAATCTTAGGTTCAACGATCATAAAAATT
>CAZXKR010000181.1:0-3932 GCA_964641305.1 uncultured Puniceicoccaceae bacterium
TGAAGAAAATCTCGTAGCTGTTGAGTTGCCTCTTCTGTTCGAGAATTCCCTTGAGTCCGAATTCGACTTTGTCGTCTCTATTTTCTCCAATCCTAAAACTCAAATGCATCGCTTGTTGGAACGAGGTCTAGATCAGTCCGAGGCACGAAATCGTCTCGATGCTCAATTGCCGACCGGGCTTAAAGCTCGTCGGGCCGACTTTGTTTTGCTAGGCGATGGCGAAACCTCCTATTTGGGCAAGCAGGTCGAGCGGTTGTGCCGCCATTTTCTTTTTTCCGCCCTCGCTAGTTCTAGCTCTTCCCAATAGTATACCCAAGCATGCCATGGCGCTTACACGATCAAAAAAATCTCGCGGAGACGCAAAGGATGCCGAGGTGTCCTCCGTCGATGACGTGAATGAAAAAAAACCGAGTGTTTCTGTCGAAACCGAAGCTGATAGTTCAAGGAAAGAAACTTCCCGGGAGAAGCCGGAAACTCCTACCCAAAGCGTTTCCGACTCGGAGAAAGATTCATCCCAAGGAAAAGATTCTCAGCAGGTTTTCTTCAGTACCGACGGTTCCGAGCCAACTGAAGACAAGGGACCTCCGCCGGCGGATGAAGAACCGGGCGAAGGAAAGAACTCTTCGGCTGAGGATGGTCAAAAAGACCAAAACCGTCAGGGGCATCGCAAACAGCGTCAACAAAATTGGCAGAACAAGAAAAGAGGCGGTGGCGGTAAGGGTAAGCAACAGCATCATAACCAGAATCAAAAGCAAAGACATAAGTCCAAAAGAAGGCGGCGGACTTCTCTTTCCGATCCGGAAGATCGTCATCCTTTGGAAATTGGTACCTTGCAAGAGTGCGAAGCGCTTGCAAATTTCGATGCAATCGACGCCTTGGCCGAAGAATGTATCGGTGGCGAGGGCGAAGCTCTTGATTTCAATTCCCTATATGGCTTAGACCTCGTAGAGCTTAAGGAAAAGGCTTCTGCATTGTTGCCTGAGCTTGATTTTCCTCCCGCCCCTGTTCGAGAGGAGATTTTTGATCTCATTTTCCAGAATCGATTTGAAGCAAAGATTCCAGTCAAGACCCGTGGGATCTTGGAAGTCTTGGAAGAAGGTTACGGTTTGCTGCTTCAGGCGAAGGATAATTACAGAATCAAAAGTCAGAGCGCTTATGTTCCGAAGGCAGTGGTCAAACGGTTTGGACTCCAAACCGGACATGTTTTGGAAGGTTTTTTGAGACCTAAAATGGAAGGTTCGACCTGTCCTTTGCTAATAAGGGTTGATACTGTAATGGAAAAACCGCCGGAGGAAGCCGCGAAGGTAATACCGTTTACGGAACTTACTCCTTATTATCCCTTGGAGCGAATCTTTCTTGAGACTAGCCCGGATGTCGAATGGGACAATGTATCCATGCGAGTGGTCGACTTGGTTTCTCCCGTTGGATTTGGCCAACGCGGCCTCATCGTGGCTCCTCCTCGAACGGGAAAAACCGTCCTGCAGCAATGCATGGCTCGTGCTATCAGGACTAACAATCCTGATGCCCATCTAATCATCTTGTTGGTCGACGAGCGACCCGAGGAGGTCACTGATTTTCGTCGTCAAGTTTCTGACGCAGAGGTCATCGCCTCCACCTTCGACGAAAACGCCGAAAGCCATGTGCATGCTGCCGAAATCGTCATAGAGAAAGCCAGGCGTATGGTGGAGGTGGGAAAAGAGGTGGTGATTTTGTTGGATTCCATTACTCGGCTCGCTCGGGCTTACAATACGACTATGCCGAATAGCGGCAAGATTCTCAGCGGTGGTGTCGAGGCAACTGCTCTTCAAAGACCCAAGCGTTTTTTTGGTTCTGCCCGAAACATCGAGGGGGGAGGGAGCTTGACGATTCTCGGTACCGCCTTGATAGAGACCGGAAGCAAGATGGATGAGGTTATTTTCGAAGAATTCAAGGGTACTGGGAATATGGAGCTTCATTTGGATCGAGAACTTGTCAGCAAGCGCATTTTTCCTGCCTTGGATTTTGAGAAAAGCGGAACCAGAAAAGAGGAACTATTGTACCACCCCGACGAACTGGGGAAGATTTACGCTCTTCGACGCTCCCTCAAAGGCGTGCCTCCGGTCGATGCAATGGAGATGTTCATTCAGCGAGTTAAGAAAACCAAAAACAATCCCGAATTTCTCATGGGTTTGGGTCGTTGATGCGTTCCCTTGTGGGGTCTTGTTATCTTGAGCAGACTCTGTTTTTCTTTCGGTTGCCTTTTTTCAAGAGGTTTCCCTATCTTAACGGAGTTTTTTTAGCTCCGTGAACCAAACCGACGAATACTTGCTGCAAGCCTTCGAACAAAACAACGAAGGTTTTGACCAAATTGTTGTTTCTGTTCGTGCAGAATTGGAGGCGGATCCAACCGATGAACTGGAAGTGCCCGTAGACCCGGATCTGGCGTTCATGGATAAGCTTATCGAGACCACTGGTTCTTCACCTCAGGTATTCGTTGATTTTCTTGCTGCCGAATTGAACATGGAAACGGTGGATCTTTCCTTGGTCAATCCAAGCAGTGAAACTGTTGCAGCCGTTCCAGTCGAGGTTGCTCGTCAATATGAAGTTTTCCCCTTGGAGCTCAACGGAACTGAGATCGATCTCGCTCTTGCCAATCCGGTGGATCAGGACGCATTCGACAACCTCACTCATCTTCTAGGGAAAACCATCAATCCTAAGATTGCCTATCGAGGGGACGTTCTAAAATCCATCGATGAGGCTTACGGTGTGGCGGATGAACAGAAAATGTCCGATTTCTTCAGCGATATGGGGGAAGAGGATCTCGAAATAGGCGATGGCAAGCACACCGAAACGGTTAGCGAGGAAGACGCTCCCATCATCAAGTATGTTCATTCTCTCATAAAAGATGCTTTGGAGATGCGGGCTTCGGACATCCATATGGAGCCTCTGGAGAAAAAGTTTCGCATCAGATTTCGTATTGACGGCAAATTACGAGAGCAACCCGATCCTCCGAAACGTCTACAACCTTCGATAATTTCACGCACAAAGTTAATGGCCAACGTTAGTTTGGCTGAGAAGCGGGTACCGCTTGACGGCAGGATTACCGTGAAGGCTGGAGAAAAGGTGATTGATCTCCGAGTGTCGACCTTGCCGACAGCTCATGGAGAAAGCATTGTTATGCGAATTCTCGACAAGGAAAGTCTTCGCCTTGGTTTGCCTCAATTGGGTTTTTTTACTGACGATCAAGAGTCGTTCGAGGGAGTTATAGGCATGCCGGACGGTATCTTTCTTGTAACCGGCCCAACTGGGTCGGGTAAGTCGACTACCCTTTATTCCGCACTGAATGTCATTAATACTCCCGATCGAAAGATTATCACCGTCGAGGATCCTGTCGAATACGAACTTGCAGGAATCAATCAAGTGCAAGTGCGGTCAGAGGTGGGAATGACTTTCACTGCTGCCTTGCGAGCCATGTTGCGGCAAGCTCCAAATATCGTGATGGTGGGAGAAATTCGTGATCTTGAAACTGCCGAGATTGCAATTAACGCTTCCCTAACGGGACACATGGTATTCAGCACTTTGCATACTAACGATGCTCCCAGCGCGGTTTCCAGATTGATCGACATGGGGGTTAAGCCTTTCCTTGTTTCCGCTTCCTTGAGAGCGGCATTGGCTCAGCGCTTGGTTCGTGCCATCTGTCAAGGATGCAAGCAACCCTATGATCCCACCGCCAACGAATTGCAAATTCTCGGTCTTGACGAAAAGCAAGCTAAGGAAGCCTCGTTTATGATAGGGACTGGTTGCGACAATTGCGGAGGTACTGGCTATCGTGGGCGCAAGGGAGTTTTCGAGATTTTTCTCGTGGACGAGGAAATCGAGGCAATGATTTACAATAACGTGAGCTTGGTCGAGTTGCGCCACAAAGCTCGTCAGATGGGTATGCGTTCGATGCG
>CAZXKR010000182.1:0-3921 GCA_964641305.1 uncultured Puniceicoccaceae bacterium
TGACCTTTGACGACATCACTCTGGCTACTCGCTACTCCGAGATTCTCCCTCGAGACGTCAACCTCGAGACCAAACTCTCGGAATCAATAAATCTCGGGATGCCAATCCTTTCCTCCGACATGGACACCGTAACCGAGGCAGACATGGCCATAGCAATGGCCCTTAGCGGTGGACTTGGCTTGATTCATTACAACATGTCCCCAAAGCTCCAAATAAAGGAAGTCGCGAGAGTAAAATACCATGTCCACGGTTTGATCCGAGACCCCATCACAATATCTGCCGACAAACAGGTTGGTGACGTATTGGAGCTCATCAAAGATAAGAATTTTCAGTTTCACACCTTTCCCATCGTAGATGAGTCAGGAAAGTTATTGGGATTACTCCCGGGACGAGTGGTCAAGGAGCGATACAAGAACCATAAAGTTACAGATGGCATGCTTGCCCGCGATGAAGTATATACGATTAGGGAACAAGAAGTAGGTACCGACCCAATCGCAACAGCTGACAAGTTCTTTAGCGACCACATGGGCATTCACAAACTCCTCGTGGTGGATGAGAAGGATTGCCTTTGCGGACTTTACACATTGAGCGATATCGAGCGAATAATGGAAGAAACTCGTGACCATTTAAAACCGGCTCGAGATGATAATTTTCGCTTGATCTGTGGAGCAGCGGTGTCCGCGAACCGGACACCTGATGGTGATCTAGACGAGGAATCGCTATTAGAGCATGTGGGGGCGATGCGTGATGAAGGTCTCGACGTCGTGGCAGTATCCACAGCCCATGGTCATACCAAGGGTGTTGGGGACGCCGTGCGATCCATAAGAGCGGAATTTCCTGAAATCAACATTCTCGCAGGAAACGTCACTTCGGGTGAAGGCGTGGAATTTCTTGCAGAAGCCGGAGCCAATGCCATAAAAGTGGGACAAGGACCAGGTTCAATTTGTACGACACGGATCGTTGCAGGCGTAGGAATCCCTCAAATGACCGCCCTATACGTAACTTCTCAAGCAGCGAAAAAATCAGGAGTAACAATAATAGCTGATGGCGGCATCACCAAGTCAGGCGACATAGTTAAGGCACTGACTCTTGCCGATGCGGTTATCTGCGGAGGTATGCTTGCAGGCTGTCGAGAAGCTCCTGGGCGAATCATCGAAATTGAAGGAAAGCTTTACAAACAATATCGAGGAATGGGTAGCCTGGAGGCAATGCGAGAGGGGTCAGCCGCACGCTATGGCCACGCCAAAGAAGATCTTGCCTACAAGACTACGGCTGAAGGAGTCGAAGCTCTCAAGGAAGTAGCCGGGTCGGCCCAAGAAACCCTGGATACGCTTGTGGGGGGAATTCGTTCAGGACTGGGTTACCTTGGAGCATCCGACCTTAAGGCGGCTCAAAAGAGAGCACGCTTTCAACGAGTTAGCCCAGCTGGCCAAAAAGAAGCCTCCACCCACGATATAGTCGAGGTAAAGCGAGGCGACTTCGGGCGTAACTGAACTCAATTAACTTTTAGATCCAGTATCGGTAGTTTTTTCAAATGGCTGCAGAAGAATTCAATTCCAAACTCATCGCCGACATCGGCATCAGCATGGGAGACGAAGGTAAAGGCCGCGTCGTTCATGAAACACTTGATGAAATTATGCGTCGGACAGGTCAATCAGCCGCGGCCGTAATAAAAGTAAACGGTGGCGCTAACTCAGGACATACCGCAGCCGGTCTGAAACTAAACCTGCTTCCTTCCGGCGTCGGTGAACCGGACTTGCCCAAACTGCTGGTCGGATGCGGCGTAGTGGCTGATCCCCGAAAATTCCTCTGGGAAGCCCGCCCATTAGAGGCCCGAGGAATAAGCGTCCTCGAACGGCTCCAGATTGATGAAAGAACACAGCTAAGCGACCTCTCTCACCGTCTTCTCGACCTAGCATGGGAAGATTACAGAGTAAATATACTAGGTGAAGAAAACCGTGGATCTACAGGGCGAGGCATCAGTCCCGCATACTCTGACGAAACCAGCCAGTGGCAAATTCACTACAGCAGCTTTCTTTCAGACGGCAAAGACACCTTTGCCAAAGCCCTCGAACAAAGGGTGGATCGCGCGCTAAGAACGATTAGGCATGTTTGTCGGGTTTCGGAAGAAACATGGAATAGTTTTTTCGATCGACTGACAGAGGCCGAAACTCAAGCGAATGCTCCAGCTATTTCCGAAGGAATTTTCAACTCCGACGAGTTTGACTTTTCGGTTTTCAAGGGTGACGAACCGTTCAGCTTGAATCTCCACAACCTCATTGAGTGCTACTGGGATGCAGGTCAAGAATTGGCTCCGTGCATCGGCGACGTACGCGAGTCGACTCTATCCGCCTTGGAAGCCGGCAATCACGTGGTCGCCGAGTTCGGCCAATCCTATTGGCTGGACAAACGACACGGGTTTTCGCCAAACGTAACGGCTTCGCACACGACTACACCCGAACTCTTCTTATCCGCAGGCATCCCTCCCTGCCCCGTTCATGTGCTTGGTTGCTGCAAAGCCTACGACACCAAGGTCGGGACACATCATTTCCTAACCCAAATCGACCCTGAATCCCATCCTCTAGGTGCAACACTCTCCAAACTAGAATTCGGCACTTCCACGGGACGACAACGAATGGTCGGATGGTTTGACGCCGTAGAAAAGGGAGACGCCCTGCGTCACTGCGGTTTCGACGATTTCGTTATCAACAAGATTGATGTCCTCACCCATGCCGAAGGATGGCAAGGAGACCTCAAACTATGTGTAGCCTACCGAACACCGGATGGTGGAATCATCACAAGCGTACCTCGAGACGAAGCATTGAGAAGAACTCTGGAACCAGTTTACGAAGACCTTCCAGGTTGGACTGAAGACCTTTCAGTCGCAAAATCCTTCTCCGACTTTCCAATAAACGCTCAACGCTATGTGGCTCGAATGGTTTCTTCAGTAATCGAAGCAGCTTACCCCAGTGGTTTCGAAGGAAGGAGCTTGCCTCAAGTAAGGTACTTGGGAGTGGGACCAAACCCAGGGCAAGTTATAACAGACACCCCACCGACGATTCAGCTTATTAAAGAATTTGCCGAAGCTTCGGCCTTCTTAAAGTGAAGGAACCGGCCGCCCTTTCTCATTTTCGCCAACGCCTCTCGTGGGATGACCTCGACAAGGATGCGATTCGCAAACTTGTTCGCCTTGCCGCACAAGAAGACTTGCACGGAAAAGGGTTAATAAACGAGACAACGCGGACAGGCGACCAAACCACCATTTCAATGGGAGTTTCAGGCCAAGGAACTGCAGCTATCGTAGCTCGAGAACCCCTCGTTGTTTGCGGACTACCAATGATTCCCTTGATACTAAAGGAATTTGAAGTCGAGGACGCTGCGATTGAAAACTCAAAGGTTGATGGCGACGAAGTTGAAGTCGGAGAGACGTTGGCCTTCATCAGCGGTGCCGCCGTTGGCTTGTTGGCCGCAGAACGTACTTTGTTGAATTTCATACAAAGGCTGAGCGGGGTTGCCACCGCATCAAAAGCCTTCGTCAAAGCGTTGTCAGAGACCAAAACAGGGCTTCTAGATACGCGCAAGACCACTCCTGGATACAGAGCGTTGGAAAAGTACGCAACCGCGACTGGAGGTTTTTTTAATCACCGTTATGGCTTAAACGATCGCATACTGGTGAAAGACAACCACCTTGCGGCAAACCGAGCGACTAAAGGCAAGAAATTAGCCGAAAGCGTGGCCAGATTAAAAGGAACGGAACCAAGCCTGCTTATTGAAGTCGAAGTGGATTGCAGAGAACAGATTGCACCCGTTCTCTCGGCAGGAGTCGACGCCATACTGCTGGACAACTTCTCGGTCGAGGAGGTAGCCGAGGCAGTCGAAGAGATCCAATGCAGAGCTGTGGTCGAGGCGAGTGGAGGCATC
>CAZXKR010000183.1:0-3912 GCA_964641305.1 uncultured Puniceicoccaceae bacterium
ATAGGGTTGGAAAGATTTTCCACATGTAGCTTACGAAGGGCGCTGACGAGGTAATCCGGACCGCCAATCGCGGAACGCGCAAAGGCATCAGCTTCATATTCGTGCTTGCGGGAAAGAAAGTTGCTCAAGGGAGCGAACCAAAAGGTAAAAACGCCCGAAGCAACCGAAAGCACGAGAAATACAGGACCGAGTCGGCCAAGCGTGTTCGTATTGAAGCCTAAATTCTCGAAAAACCAAGGTGCTTCGGTCAGAAATGCGACAAACCAAAAGCCGGCAAGGCCAAACAGAGCGGACAAGGCGAGTCGCTTGGGAACATGACCACATTTGTAATGCCCGATTTCGTGAGCAAGAACGGCTTCCAGTTCCTCGGTATCCATTTGCTCAATCAAGGTGTCATACAAAACGATGCGACGGAACCTACCGAAACCGGTGAAAAATGCATTAGAATGGCCGGAACGCTTGCTCCCGTCCATCACCTCTATCGTCTTGGCGCGGAAACCAGCCTTATCCGCCAAAGCTATCAGTCGATCCTTTAAATCCCCGTCTTCCAAAGGTTCAAGTTTATTAAAAAGCGGAAGAATAAACATAGGCCAAAGAGCAAAAAGAAGGAGTTGGAAGCCAAAAAACGCACCGAAGCCCCAAAGCCACCAAGAATGTTCAAAGACTTGGCTCAACTCTCGATGAATCAAGAGCAGTATTCCCACCAACAAGTATATGAGCCCGAACCCCAGCAAGACTCCTTTCAGCTTATCCTTCACCCACAGCCCAATCGTGGACTTGTTGAATCCGAAGCGTTCCTCAACACGGAACTGACTATACCATTCGAAAGGAAGTTCGGGAAATTGAAGTAAAACAAGGATAACCGAAACGGCCAAAGCTTCTCGCCAAGGGCCAACTTCTCCCGCTCCGCCAAAAACATCGTAGGCCCACGGCAAAAAGAAAGCCACGACCAAAGCGAACACGAGGGCGCCATACCATTCTTCCCATAATCCCAAGCGACTTTTGGTGAGCGAGTACTCGGTGGTGCGCTGCCAAGTCTTCTGGTCACTTATTCCTTCAAGGCATTCGGGGAGAGATCCTCGGATCTTGGAAACGTGATTGGCATTGAGAAGATTTAGAAACGTCTCCGCAATCGTCCGAAGACCTAGGAACAAAAGAATAACCGATAAGGCGTTAATCATAAGCTGATTGAAACTAACCTCCGATCAGAATTTAGTCGATGGAAAACAGGAGGCGAAAAGCATTGCCCGAAACTAGATAGACGATCAGAATATCTCCCCGTACGAAAGGTAAGAAATTATTTTGTTACATGAATGATACTGGAACAAAAGAACCGACAGAAGACGAACCTAGTTTCGAGGAAACCATGAAACGGCTAGAAAACTTGGTCGAATCGATGGAAAGTGGCAGTGCCCCGCTAGCTGAACTCGTCGACCGTTATGAAGAAGGTTCCAAGTTGCTCAAGGATTGTCGTAAACGTCTTGAACTAGCCGAGCTTAAAATTAAAGAAGTCCGAGAAAAAGACGGTCAAATGGTTGCCGAACCAATTGAGCAAGATGCGAATGAGTAATTCCTCTGTACTTTCAACTATCACCGACCCGAAAGATCTTCGCAATCTTTCCGATGAGGAGATTGACACATTAGCCGAGGAAATCCGTACCCGAATTATTTCCGCCACCTCCGCAAATGGAGGACACGTAGGCCCGAATCTGGGCGTAGTGGAATTGACTATTGCCCTGCACCTCGCCTTCGATTCCCCAAAAGACAGTTTTGTCTGGGATGTTGCCCACCAAGGTTACGTCCACAAACTGTTAACTGGACGCAACGACGAGAGATTTGACAAAATCCGAAAAACAGGTGGGCTCAGTGGTTTTCTCACTCGCGAAGAAAGTGAGCACGATTCCTACGGAGCGGGGCATGCGGGCACATGCCTATCTGCCGCACTGGGCATGGCCGTGGCTCGAGACCTGAATGGCGATGACGAACACGTCGTAGCCATCGCAGGAGATGCGGCTTTTACCTGCGGCATCACCTTGGAAGCTCTCAACAACATTGCCGAATCGACCAAACGGTTCATCCTCGTTCTAAACGACAACGAATGGTCTATCGCCAAAAACGTGGGGGCAATGGCTCGCTATTTCAACGAACTGATTACCAATCCAGTTTATACCCGCCTGCACAAGGACGCGGAATCGTTTCTCAATCAGTTCCCCGGCGGTCGTTCGCTGATCCGTCTGGCATCGAAAGCAAAACGCGACACCAAAGAGCTTCTAGCCCCTTCCAGCATCTTTGAAAAGCTCGGCATTCGTTACATCGGCCCGATAGATGGACATGACGTCAAAAGCCTCGTTCACTTTTTCGAATTTGCCAAGGAATCGAATGAACCCGTGGTGCTGCACCTGCTTACCAAGAAAGGGAAAGGCTTTCCCGTTGCATTGGAAGAGCCTGAAAAGTGGCATGGATCCGGTCCATTCGATCCCATTAACGGTCTATCCAAGCCAACAGCCCCGGGATCTCCTCCGAAATATCAAGATGTCTTTGGCAAATGCCTCGCTCGCCTCGCAACGGCAGACAAACGAATCGTAGGCATAACGGCGGCAATGCCTAGCGGAACGGGGCTCGACGCCTTGCAACAAGCCATTCCCGATCGTTTCTTCGACGTTGGCATTGCGGAAGAACACGCCGTACTTTTCGCAGCAGGAATGGCGACCAAAGGGATGAAACCGGTTTGCGCCATCTACTCTACTTTCCTACAACGCGCATACGATCCGATTATTCACGACGTCTGTCTCCAAAAACTCCCCGTCCTCTTCTGTATGGATAGAGCCGGCCTGTCTCCAAGCGATGGGCCAACTCACCATGGTCTCTTTGACATCGCGTACCTTCGCTGCGTACCAAGTGCAGTAATTATGCAACCAAAGGATGAAGACGAGTTGCAAGATATGATGGCAACGGGCCTTGCCCATGACGGACCTTCCTTTGTACGTTACCCGCGAGGTTCTGGTGAAGGTGTCTCATTAAAGGAAATTCCCATTCCCATTCCCGTGGGCAAAGCGGAAGTGCTTCGTGAAGGAAAAGACTTTGCCATCTGGGCTCTCGGACCTTTCGTCAAGGAAGCTTTGGATATTGCCGCACGCCTCTCGGAAGAAGAAGGATTGGAAGCCTGTGTAGTGAATGCCCGATTCGCAAAACCATTGGACGAAAAGCTGTTGATCAAACACGCGAAGACTACTGAATGCCTCGTAACCTTAGAAGACCATGTCCTTTCAGGTGGATTCGGATCGGCGGTGCTGGAATTCCTGGAGAGCAAGGAATTGCACATTCCTGTGACTCGCATCGGCTGGCCCGATAAATTCGTGGATCACGCCGACTCCGTTTCCGACTTAAGAAAAGCCAACGGCTTGGGGAAAGAAGAGGTGTATCGAAAAATTCTATCTCGGTTCAAAATTGACGGGCAAACAGAACCCGCCTTAGCCATATATGATTAAGAATGGCTCCTTTTAGGACTACCCGGAAAGAGCGCTTCACACTATCAGTCATACTTTTAGTCGCTACCCTCTTTGCATTTGCCATACATGTCTTGAGCAAGTGAGAAAAAACTGGGGTAACGATTTTGGCGAAGGTCCGCTAGCTCGTAATTCTAGTTTTAATTACTCCTCGACGAGAGAAGTCCAGCTTCCATTTAAACCCCGTTAGTTTTACTCAAGCAGAAGAGGCATCCACTCTTCGGTAGAGTACCGATAAAGTTTAGCGTTCTTGGGAGAATCATAAGACCGGAGATAGAACCACGCAGCTTCGTCGGATCGGTATATGTGCCCTTCTCCTGTATCGGAATTCCAATGCTGGGCACTCGTCCAAAACCATCCCCAACCTTCAATCCAGAACCAAACGGAATCAGGTTGGGTGCCTTGG
>CAZXKR010000184.1:0-3881 GCA_964641305.1 uncultured Puniceicoccaceae bacterium
GCGGCTGCAGAATATCGGCTGGTTCGTTCCGATTTCGTAGAATCGGGCCCAGATGGGTGGAGCCAAAGCATCTTTAATGACCACTTTGTTCCATCCTTTGGGCGTGCCCTTGGCCTCCTCCTGGATTTTTCGAATTCCGTTGAGCTTGGCCTCGTCGAACCAGCGAACAGCTCCTTGGACTGAGGCAATGATTTCGGTCGACGGTTCGTCAATCTTCATCAGGAAGCGAACCACGCCGACTGACTCCGCTCCACTGATGGAGGGCAGTTCGTAACTGCGGGCCTTTCGCGGGATCAATGTCTTTTCGTCGTGCTGGGCGCACCAGGCAGTCTTTCTTCCCTTCACCACGATTTGGCACTTCAAAATGCAGGGGATGCCTCTTTCAACTGCCTCGCCGCAACGCTCACGTAGCTCGTCGCTTACGAACGGATAGGCTTTCTTGTCTCTGGAGATGTCTCGCAGTGTAGACATTACGCCTATCATGGCCCCGTCGTTAAAGGTGATGTGGGCGGAGTATCCCGCGGGTTTGGGGAATCGTTGGGGCCAACCACCGTTAGGGTACTGTGCTGCGAGCATAAAGCGTATGCCCTTGAGGACGGCTTCCAGATAGCGTGGATCTTTCGTTTTAAGCAATGTTTTGGCGAGGTAACGGATTTCGGTGTGGGTGGCTCCGTTGTCAAAGGTTGCGTCATTCCGGTTCTTGTTTGCTAGAATAACTTTTCGCTCTCCTTCAGTAATCGAACGATCTCGATCGTAGTTTTTGGGCCAGCCGCCGTTGTCGCGTTGATGAAGGAGAATGCTTTCGGCTTGCTTGTCTGTGGATAAAAGCAGGCAGGGGCAAAGAAACCAGATGGCGCCCCTCAGAAGATTTTTCATTTCTGCTTAGTCTCTGAATGTTTTTTATGGAGCAGGTCGGACAGTTCCTTACGAGTATCTTGGTGTTCCGTGTGCTCGGCCAAGTTGTAAAACTCCTGAGGGTCTTCCAGATAGTCGTAAAGTTCGATTCCGTGTTTGCCGCCCAACCATTCGGTATAACGATAGCGCTCGGTTCGAACGGTTCGTCCGAGTGGATTCGGTGTGTCTTTCGTCCTAAAACCCTTGGGGCGGATTCGGGTGACGGTATAGGCGGTTTTCTTGCCCTTGCGTTGCGGGCGCTGGAGAATGGGGAGCAGGCTGTCTCCCATTAGGTGCGGGGGGGCGGTAAGACCACAAAGGTCGGCGAGAGTGGGATAGAGGTCGACCAGTTCAGTCAAGGCGGTCGTACCTTTTCCTGCCGTTGTCATGCCGGGTACTGAAATGATTAGCGGTACTCGGGCACTGCCCTCGAAAAGATCGCTTTTCTGCCAGAGACCATGATGTCCGAGATGGTAACCATGGTCTGAAAGGAAGACCACGATGGTGTTTTCTTTCAACTTTAATTTCTTAAGGGCATCGAGGACTTGTCCCAGACAGGCGTCCATTAGGGTGGTGGAGGCGTAATAGGCTTGGATAATCTCTTTTCTCTTGGCCATGCTCAGGTCGCGTTGGTGCGGACGATCGGGTAGGGCGGCGCGTGGTATGTCGTCACGGTCACCATCTTTCTCTAGGACGGGCTTGATCTTGTTCAATGGGTAATGCTTGGCATGGTGGGTCGGTGCTACGTAAGGGGTGTGTGGACGATAGAACCCAAGGGCCAGAAAGAAAGGTTTACCTGTTTTTTTCGGGTGATTTTTTTCTAGTAACCTAATGGCCTCCAAGGCGGCTTGGCCATCGGTGTGCTCCTCGTCTTTGGATTCGACTATCCGCCACGAGATGGTGCCGCCGTATTTTCCTTTGACGAGGGTTTTAACCGGTTCCAGTTCGGTCCTGTCTATGCCGATGGGGTTGACGGTTTCGTGCCAGGAGGCAGGGTCGTCCTCTCCGGGTGTGCCGATTTGGAGAGGTACTCCGTAATGATAGAGTTTGCCTATGCGGGAAACATGGTAGCCGTTATTCTTAAAAAGTTGCGGCAGGGTCACCAGGTCGGGATGCCTTTCCCGAAAGTTGCCTGCGTTGGAGAGTACGCCGGTTTGCTCGGGGTAGAGCCCGGTGAGGAAGGATGATCGGCTTGGGTTGCAGACGGGATATTGGCAATAGGCTCGATCGAAGCGAAGCCCGCTTTTTGCCAATCGGTCGACGTTAGGGGAGCGGACGAGAGGGTGACCGTAGCAACCGAGGTCGGCGTTTAGATCGTCCACCGTAACGAAGAGCACGTTCGGTTTTGCCTTGGGCTTTGTGCCCAATGCGGCCAGAACATGGGCATTGCCGACGTTTAACTGGGAGGCCTTTGCCTGAGGAAGAACATATCGAGCGATGGGCTTACGGGTTTCCGCTTCGCTAAGTTGCCAGACATGTGTCGCGAAACTGTTTATGTGCCGTTGATCGCCAGGCCGGAGGTGGGTCGCTTGAGATAGCTTGCCTTCGAAATTCACCCACTCGAGCCGTAAGGAATGAACCGAGTAGTTATGAACAAAGAATTCGGTTCTCCTGTTGGAGAAACCGGACCGCTCGACCTCTTTCGGTTCGATTGGCAGAGGCTCGACTTCCGGGGCGTTTCTCGGGGCAAGGCTAACGAGGCCTCGTTCGTACAGTTTTTGCCAGTCGAGTAGGCGTTGAGGCCACTTGAATTCCGGTTCCTTGCTCAAATCGAAGCCCTTCATGTGGTCGGACGCAGGTTTGCGCTCAGATGGCTTGCGGTAGACCCACTTGCGTTTTCCGAACACTTCCTCGATTAGCTTGGCGAGGGCGGGGTCGTATGCCTGTAGTTCCTTGCGGGTGTTGACGTGGTTGTGCTCGAAGTCGTTCTGTCGATTTGATCCGTACCAGGACTGTACGCCTTCGGCCCAATATTCCATTACGTTGGTGGCGGCATAGGTGCTTTTCCATAGACCTTCCTTTGTGGCTTTGGCGAAGACTTCATCGAGCCGATCCTGAAAAGTGGGGTCTAGGGCGTTCAATCCCATTTCATGGATTGCGTGGGCAAATTCGTGAATAAGGATGTTTTCGGTTTCATATGGATCGCCCGGTATCTCGATGAGATTCTCCTCTCCGCAACTTACGCAAGGCCTCTCGCTTCTTGAATCGGCTCCCAGTCCGCGGGCTCGCTTGTCCCAGTAGAGGGAGGGAAAGAGGTGGGAATGTTCGGGTACGTCGGTGGTGTACTCGTCACTAGCCATGATGGCCAAGCGGGTTTTTCCGGCATCCATTTTTGCCAGCAGTTCGTCCCGATCGCCCATCATTTGGCGGATGATGTATCCAGCTTCGCTCAAAGCGTAGTCGGAAACTTTTTTTGATCCGACGATGGAGAATCCGCCGACCACCACTCGTTTTTGGTAGAACGGATCGAGGTCTAGTCTTTCGCGTTCCTCATTCGGAATAGGGTGAACGGTCAAGTCATCTTTGCCCCAAGCATGTAATAAGAAGAGGAAGAAGAAAAAAAAGGGCAGTATGTTTTTCATGGGCTTACGCCACTTGGTTAATTTTTATTTGCGGAAGGTCTCATGCTTGGTGTCTCCCCCGCTTAGAACATAGGCGACGAGATCCATTATTTCCTCCTTTTGCATCATGTTCAACAAGCCCGGAGGCATTGGAGATACTGTAGAGGGTTCGATGCTGGCTACGTCAGGGCGGTTGACGTTGACCCGCTGATTAGGGTCGAACATATCGGTGTTCAAGGTCACGCGGTCGCCACTCAAGTTCACCACCACGCCGGTCAATATGTCGCCTTTTTTCATTTTTACGATGGTGGGAACGAATTGCTCGTTGATCTCTTTGCTGGGGTGAATGATTTGTTCCAACAAATCCCGTGAAGAGTAGCGTCCGCCCGATCCCGTCAGGTCAGGCCCAGTCATGCCTCCTTCGTT
>CAZXKR010000185.1:0-3880 GCA_964641305.1 uncultured Puniceicoccaceae bacterium
CCTAATCAACGAATGATAGCATGTCATAGACTAGTATCTAAAATTGCTACTATCGGAGCAATGGCATATAAATATTCTATTGGCCAACCTTTTGTTTTTCCAAATAATAAATTAAATTACACAGAAAATTTTTTGCACATGACTTTTTCTGTTCCAACAGAAGAGTATATAGTTAATCCAATAGTTGCCAAAGCACTAGATAGATTTTTTATTTTACATGCAGATCATGAGCAAAATGCTTCAACTTCAACTGTCAGACTAGCGGGTTCTTCTGGAGCAAAGGGATCAACGGGTGTGGCGGGAGGAGGCAAGTTTGGCTTTGTTTCGTTATTGGGAGTGGCGAACGGGTCAAACGTCGGAGGTGCAGGAGGCGGGGGTGCAGGTGTCGGGGGTGCAGGTGTCGGGGGTGCAGGTGTCGGGGGGGGGGGACGGCACTTGGGAAAGGAGGCGGTGGTGGTGGAGTGGGAAATGTCGGTGGTTCAATTGCAGGAACCGGCGAGGTCGGTTCTTTCGTTTCGCCAGGTGCGGCAAAAGGATCAAAAGCGGGAGGATCAGGTGTCGTCGGAGGTGTCGTCGGTGCGGTTTCCGGTTCAAGTGGTGGTAGAATCGGGGTAGGTTCGGGACTTGGTACGGGTTCAGGCACTGGTTCCGGTGTTGGACTCGGTGAAGGTTCGCTCGGTTCCGGAGGCGTGGGTACGGGAGGTGCAAAAGGGTCTGGCTTAAGGGAGGGAGGTGCAGGCGGGGTTGTCGAGGAGGGCACCTCGGGCACTTCGGGTATCTCTGGAGAAGTTGGTGTTCCCGATGTGGATTCACTTGGCTCTTCTGTAACCGCAGGGGTGGGAGGCACGATCGAGGGGGGCGTTGGAAGAACTTCCTTCGCACTCTCTATTCCATTTAGCAAGTCTTGGAGAGGTTCACCATTTTCGAATCTGATTTCCGAAGTTTTTTTGCCGCTCTCATCCCATTCGGAGCAAATGCCATGCTCTTTGTCACCTTGCCAATTGTAGTCGAATGCTTGCTGTCCGTTTTCAAACCAACCTTTTGCATTCCCCTCTTTTTTGTCTTTAACGAAGCTTGCCACGAGGCGTTGTTTTCCATTCTCGTACCAAACTGTGCGAATGCCGTGCATCTCGTCGCGTTGGTAATAGATACGGAACTTTGGTTGTCCCGTGGGATACCATTCGGAGGCGGGTCCCTCGCGAAGTCCATGCCGATAAATCGTGGAGGATTTTCGGCGACCATCCTCATACCACTCAAGTGCTTCACCGTGTGGTTTTTCGTCGCGCAATTCGACTGCGAAAGCCTTGTTCCCATTTGGAAACCATTCCGCCTTAACCCCGTTGAGCTTTCCTTTCCGATAGTTCTCTTCCCGCAACAACTCTCCTGTCATTCTGTACTCTCTGGACGGGCCGTCCCGTTCCCCGTCATAAAAGGAAATCTCGCGCCGTTTGCGACCATTGTAGTAGTATTCAGTGGTGAATCCATGTCGCTTTCCTGCATGCCATGAAGAGATTGATTTTGTAGGGCTTTGCTCGAAAGTCTCGATTGCTCGTCCCGTAAAAACAGGGGATTCCTCCGTGGCATTGCCTTCCCCGCCGACTAGGCGAATATGACCATCGTTCCCTTGGTCGAGCCAGTGGAGCATGACCGTTTGTTCGTCGGTCGTCAGTTGTGTCGAACTGACGCAACCAAAAACTAAGGATAGGAGAGGAATGCAAATGAAGAGATAGAATGGCGTTTTCATAGCTTTTTTCTTATACTGTCTCCCGCACGAAAAGGTTGCAAGAGGTTTTTAAGGTTTTGCTTGGCCGATAAAACGCTGAATACCAGACGTCATTTTGCCACTTAAACTCTTAAATAAGTTTGTGTAGAAATGGACCTTTTGTTTTTATGGGGAAACCTATGCAGTACTATTACATCGATTCAAATGGGAAGACGGCGGGACCCTTAGGGGAAGAAACGCTTCGTGAGTTTCATGCAAATGGAGAGATTAAGGATGATACGGAGATTGCCGCAGTCGGAGCGGCCGAATGGACGACTTTTTCCAGTATTCTTTCAGATTCGCTTCAAGTATCGCCTCTTCAGAGTGCACCCTCGTCGCCACCTCCCTTATCCGATTCGGTCTTGCTCCCGCCTTCCGAGGTAACTGGTGAAGTTGCTGCCGTCCCGGTTGTCTCGACGGGTTCAATCAGTTGCGATGAAATCGATTTCGAAGTGCTCGGTGACGACCTTCAGGTTGTCGAGGTTGAACTGGATCCCGGAGAAACCGTCATTGCCGAGGCCGGTGCCATGAATTATATGGAAGACGGGATTTCCTTTGAGGCCAAAATGGGAGATGGTTCCCGCCCGGATGAAGGACTCTTCGGCAAACTTCTTAGTGCAGGCAAGCGTGTTCTGACAGGTGAATCTATCTTCTTGACCCATTTTACCAATAAGGGATCCGGTAAGAGGCGCGTAGCTTTTGCGGCTCCCTATCCCGGCAAGATTCTAGACCTGAATATGGCCGAACTAGGAAAGGAGGTGTTTTGCCAAAAAGACTCTTTTCTTTGCGCTGCCCATGGTACGGAGGTTTCCATTGCTTTTCAGAAGCGACTTGGGGCAGGCTTCTTCGGCGGAGAAGGCTTTATTCTGCAAAAACTCAAGGGAGACGGCATGGCTTTTTCCCACGCCGGAGGCACTGTTGTAAGAAAGGAGTTGAATGGTCAAACTCTTCGGGTGGACACCGGTTGCATCGTGGCCTTCACGTCGGGTGTTGATTACGACATTCAAATGGCCGGGGGCCTCAAGTCTATGTTTTTTGGCGGAGAAGGCCTTTTTCTCGCTACGCTAAGTGGGCATGGGACCGTTTGGTTGCAAAGTCTCCCGTTTTCTCGCTTGGCGGATCGTATCTTGCAATCGGCTCCGTCGGTTGGCGGCAAGTCCCAAGGAGAAGGTTCCGTTCTTGGTGGCCTCGGCCGTCTCTTGGATGGCGATTAAGCGGAGTTTGCCAACTCAAGGAGTTCGGGAATTGTAGTTTTTTTGACGGACTGGATTGAAGAACCGAGCTACTCGTTTTCCTTGTCGAAAAATTCCTCCCAAGCTTGCCTCTCCTTCCTTGTGGGTCGGGGCGTAGTTGAGCTCCGACTGAATCTAGGCATCGCTTTGCGATGTTCTCTGGCGGTTGCGTAGTCTTCCTCCGGCGTTAGGTCTTTTAGGTATTCTGCCACGGTTTTAGCTCCTACGCGTTTCTCTACAATTGCTATCACTTGTAAGCTCTTGTTCACCCCGTCTTTCCTCACAGTTATGATATCACCTGGGGTAACTTCTCGGGAGGGCTTGGCTTTCAGGTCTGCTATCTTTACCTTTCCCGCCTTGCAGGACTCGATGGCCAGTGTACGTGTCTTGAACACCCTTGTCGCCCATAACCATTTGTCGATCCGCACCGTACTTTGGGCATCAGTCATTTGTCATCATCCTATCCTTTGAAAGATGGAGATTGGATCGAGGAGGTCATCTTGAAAGCTATTTTAATCGAGATTACCGAGCCATTCTTCAAGTGAATCTCTAATGGCGCTCCGGCCGTGGTCGGTGGAAAAACATCTTTTATTTTCTCAGAGTTTATTCCCTGTCGCCGCAGTGAATAGGGTAGGAAGTTGTAAAGCACGGGATGATAATTGTCCAAATCAGGCAAAACCTGATCACGCTTGGAGAAAACAATGCCCTCCAAAAGAAAACTCAAAGTTCGCTCATCCGTTAATCCCAAACCCTTGGCTATTTTTGCCAAGCTCTTTATTCCGGCGTGTCGAATACCGTTTTCTAGGTCGTTCACAATGGAAGTGGCCACGCCGGACTCCTTTGCCAATTGACCTTGAGTGAAACCCCTGAGCTTCCGCTCTTTTTT
>CAZXKR010000186.1:0-3877 GCA_964641305.1 uncultured Puniceicoccaceae bacterium
TTTCCTAGTTCTTGAAAATCAAGAGCGATGGCTGATTCACGAGCGTCTTGCTCTCGCTGACGTTCAAGTAATTCCTCCTTCAGAGCACTCAACTCCTTGGAGAGTTGATTCATGGAGTGAGTTTCCTGCGGAGAATAGCTAGTATCGTCAGCATCGAACTCCACACTGGTGAATTCGGCCTTGATTTCAGGCTTTTCCTTGAAAAGCGCATCCTTGTTCATCAACACAAGAGCACCCGATCCAACAAACGACAAAAGGACGGCTACGACGATAATTATAGCTGGCGGTATATTCATAGGTGGTTTCAGGTTGTAGGTTTGAGACCGTATCTAGCTGCGATCACATCTTCAAGTTCGCGTTCCTCTTTTTTTAATTCAAAATGAAAATGGTCTTCCTGCCTGCGTTCTTTGAGGTTTGTTAAACTTTTCTCTTCTCCATCCGCCTTAAGATAGGACGTTCGGGCCTTTTCCTCAACTCCCTTGGCACGCTTCAGCTTGTTTCTTTGTCGCAGCAGGCGCTCTTTTGCAAGATTCACAGCTTGCTGAAAGTTGGCTTGTTCTGCACCCGTGAAGTGCTCTCTTCTACAGGCAGCAACTGCCTCACGCAATTCATCAAGACGACTTTTGCAATCGGTAAGCCTTTCCTCATTCAACTCACGCTGGCGAATTGCATTCGCATAAGTGGATAGTGCTTCCTCGCGAGCCATTTCTCGAAGGTTGAGCAAGGTTTGCAAACGGAAATGAAAAGCTCTCACGAGAATATTGCCGAAAGGCTTGTAAAGGCTTCCTCTCGAGTTTGGAGATCATCATAGCGTTGCTTCAGAAAGTTTTCCACTCCGGGATATTTCTCGATGGCAAGATCGATGCGAGGATTTGAGTTCTTCACATAGGCCCCAACGTTGATGAGGTCTTCATTGTGGCGGTAAAGAGCAAGCAAATCGCGAGCCTCGGAGATAAGGGACATTTCTTCCTCTGTGCAAACTGCTCGATCCAAGCGACTAACACTGCGCAAAACATCTACGGCAGGGAAATGATTGGCGTTAGCGAGCTTGCGACTAAGGACTATATGACCATCCAAAAAACCGCGAACTGCGTCAGCAACAGGCTCATTCATGTCATCACCTTCCACCAGTACGGTATAGATTGCGGTAATGGCACCTGCATCACTCATTCCCGTTCGTTCCAAGAGCCTCGGCAAAATGGAAAAGACAGAAGGGACATATCCACGAGAGGCGGGAGGTTCGCCTACCGCCAAACCAATTTCTCGCTGGGCCATTGCAAAACGAGTCACGGAATCCATCAATAGAAGAACATTCGAACCCTCGTCCCTAAAACCTTCCGCTATGGCAGTCGCAAGAATGGAGGCTCTGATACGCATAGGGGCGGGTTGATCCGAAGTGGAAATCACAATAACGGATTTAGCCAAGCCCTCAGGTCCCAAATCGTTCTCTACGAATTCTCTAAGCTCACGGCCGCGTTCTCCGACCAAAGAGATCACATTGACATCTGCCTCCGAGCCGCGAGCAACCATTCCGAGCAAAATTGATTTACCCACACCGGAACCAGCGAAAATACCGATCCTCTGCCCACGGCCGAGAGGAACAAAAGAATCTATCGCCTTGATTCCCGTACCAAAAGGCTGCCGAATCAAAGCACGAGAAAGAGGATTCGGCGGTTCAGCAAAGAATCCTTCACGAGATGCGGCTCGCAAAGGCCCCTTGCCGTCAAGTGGACGACCCATACCATCAATTACTCGCCCTAACAAAGCCGAACCGCAAGGCACCTCGTTACTGTTCGGTTTCGCCGTCACTTGACAACCTGGATGAATGCGATGAACGCTTTCCAAAGCCATGAGCAGGACCATATTGTCTCGAAAACCAACAACCTCAGCCTCCGTACGCTCATCGTGGCGTGATGAGGTAATGGCACAGGTTTGACCAATGCTGACCTCGGGACCCTCGGACTCAATGATTAGACCGGTGACGCGTCGGACGGCCCCCACTTTGTCCGCTGGACGAGCCCCGCGAATGCCGGACTCCATCAAATCGAGACGATCTCCAATGGAAGCAATCATTCTCCCTTGAGTTCGGTTTCAAATTTGCGAAGTTTTGTAGCTACGCGTCCGTCGAGAAGACCAAAACGACTTTTTATTTGGCAATCGCCACGAGAAAGAGTGGGGTCTTCATGAAAACTAACATTAGGATAGCCTTCGAGTAAGGCATCATCACCATCCAGTCCCTCGAAAATACCTGCGATAGCTCCCGCAAAACCGCTTTCCTCTCCCTCTGCTTCGGTTGGAGCAGGTTCTTCATCATCACGGGCAAAAGCCTTGAGTAGATTCAGGTCATCGGCACAAAGATAAACTTCGAGCTTTTCATCATCATTGGAAAATTCTGCCACCATGTTCTTGACGATGGCTTCCACGGTTTCACGATCCAATGGCGTCTGCCCTAGAACCCGTTCGGCAAGACCGATAACTAAATCCGGCAAACGTTTATCAAGTTCTTTCAACACGCCATCCACTTTAGCCTGAGTCGCCGAAAGCAAGTCCTTCTGCCTTTGGCCATACTCGGAGCGAAGTTTCCTAATTTCCTCTTGATAGAATGCGGTGGTCTCGGACTTCCCTTGCTCTAGGGCAATCCGAGAATTTTCGGCTATGTCTCCAGCAGGAACTGGAGGGTCGCCAACAAAACCGACCGTAAACGCCTTCGGGGGTTCAGGAAAAGAAATGACCTTACTGTACGACAACGTCGCCTCCTCCGGTATCCAGAATGATTTCCTCATCCTCCTCAAGTTCACGAACGACCTGAATGACTCGGTCCTGAGCTGCTTCGACTTCGGAAAGACGTTTTGGTCCAAGGAATTCGAGTTGTTCCTCCAACGCCTCGACCGCCCTTTTGGACATGGTCGTATAAATAAGCTTTTTGAGTTCGTGAGAAGCGTTCTTCAGAGCAACAATAAGATCATCCTGATCGACTTCCTTGACGACTTTACCGACGTCGCCGGGACTGAGACGCACAAGATCCTCAAAGCGGAACATGCGCTGACGAATAGAAGAACCAAGTTTTGGGTTTCGCTTCTCGAGGTTTTTCAGAAGTTCCTTGCCATCCTCTTTGTCGAACCAGTTCAAAAGATCGGCAGCCGCCTTCACTCCACCAGTCTTCACACGTGGCGACTGCTCCTTCTTACTCATCCGCTGACCAAGGGTATCGGCAACGAGTTGAACTTGCTCCGTAGGAGTAGTCTCCATCGAACCGATACGTTCAATGACCTGCTCCTGAATATGAGGGGCCATCATGAGCAACACCTCCGAACTTTTATCTGAATCAACGTTAGCCAAAACAAAAGCAATGGTCTGGGGTTGCTCGAAACGAAGAACATTGTAAATTTGACCGGACTCCATCTCGTTTACGTCGTCCATGAAATCGAGCGAATCCCGAACAGGCGCAATACGGTTCATCATATTGTTTGCACGGTAATCGCCGTGGGCTAATTCCAAAGTCTTCTGGGCAAAAGCCATCCCTCCTAAATTGGAACTTACACTCGATTCAATGATTTCCGAAAATTCGTCCAGCACACAGTCCTGCAACTCTTGATCCACGATAGGAAAATTTCCGATTTCCTTGCAAATAATCTCAGAGTCCTTCGTATCAAACCGCTTCAGCAACGTAGCAGATGCTTGCGGTCCCAAAGCAATCATGAGCAAAGCCAACTTCTGTATTCGCGACATGCGACTGTAGCGATCCTGAATACTTTCTTCCTCTTCGATCTCTGCGTCCATTTAACTGTCTCCTTTAGGTATTCTAAGCGATTACACTTCAGTCTGATTAACTGGTGCCTGTCTCTAGATATCTCTTCAAGGCAGTACCGACGTTATC
>CAZXKR010000187.1:0-3841 GCA_964641305.1 uncultured Puniceicoccaceae bacterium
ACCTTCGACGGAAATTTTTCAAGAGGTGGAGCGAGTGCTAGGAACCACTCCCAAGGATATGCTTCATCTCGGAGACAGCTATTCACGGGATGTGCAAGGAGCCTTGTCGGCAGGGTGGCGAACATCGCTTTACTCTGAAAAGGAATGTAAATTGCCCGATGGTGTTTCGCGTATCGAACGCTTTCGAGAACTTCTCGATCTTTTGCCATGAAGGAGATTGAGGTCTTTGACGCACTGGCTAGCTTATCCCATCTGGATGGCGCTTTGATGGTAGGCACCGATCGAGGAGGAGGGCATGTCGCCTATCTCGACTTCGCTGAAACCTTGACCCTAGATTCGACCAATGGCTCCGAGCAAATCGGCAAGCTGGCTAAAGCAGTTTCGCCCTCGGGACTTTCCTTTTCCGGCTGGGTGGGATTCTTTGGGTACGAATTCCTAGCCAATCACGCAGATATTCAACTTAGAGCTCACCGCGACATTTCGGTTCCGGAAGGTTTTTTTGGCCGTCCGCAAACGATCCTCCGATTAAGGGAAAGTCGCCTATCCATCGAATCCACTCTCCCGGATCGCGAAGCGGAACTCGCCACTTGTTTGGCGGGTCCCGTCGGGGGTCCGAAACCTTTGGCGAATACAGTGGAGATCATTTGCAACCTTTCCTTTGACGATTATGAGAAGGTGTTCGCCACTGCTCGAGAAGCCATTCTCGACGGACATACCTACCAGATAAAAATTTCCCAGCGTCACGAAGCCCGAATGTCGATCGATCCGATAGACGCCTTTTGTCGTCTCCATGCCGCGAATCCATCTCCTGAAGCTTTCCTGATTCGCCACCCCGACTTCGCCATCGTCAGTTGTTCCCCGGAAACGGCAATCGATAAAACGGGCGATAACATCGTAACTCGACCCATTGGCGGAACTCACGAACGGCACTCCGAGATTGACGAAGGGGTCGCCATCGCCCGTTTTCTTGGCGATCCCAAGGAGGTGGCCGAGCACAACATGCTGGTCGACCTCGAACGAAACGACCTTTCCGCCGTCTGTGAATCGGGAAGCGTTAGGATAGCTCGATTTCGAGAAGTGGAGACCTATGCCCACCTCTTTCACCTCGTATCCACGATAGAGGGACGGCTTCGCTCTGGTTGTGATCTTGCAGACATCCTACGCTCCATGCTTCCGGGCGGCACAATCACAGGTTGCCCAAAGGTTCGCACCATGGAGATCATCGACTTGCTCGAACCCTGCTTTCGCGGACCTTATACAGGAAGTTTCGGCACTATAGGGGACGATGGTTCCATCCGTCTAAATCTTATCATTCGAGCTCTCCTGATTCTAGAAGACCGTTGCTTCGCCCAAGCTGGCGGCGGCATAGTCGTAGATTCATCTCCCGAATACGAATACAACGAAAACGGAGTAAAGGCCCGCGCCTTGCTCGACCTGTTGCGATGATCCTCCTCGTTGACCACAAGGACTCCTTCACCAGAAACCTCGAACACCTTCTTTCAGAGTTTGAGGAAGTCATGGTACTCGATCGTCTTGAAGCTGTCGAAGCCGCAAATTCAGAAAAATCTAGGATGGTCGTCTTTTCACCTGGCCCCGGAAAGCCAGCGGACTATCCGGAAACTCAGGCACTCTATCAACAGCTACGCGGCAAGAAACCAATCCTCGGAGTCTGTCTGGGTTTTCAGCTAATGCTCGAAGAGGAAGGAGCCACCATCGTTCGACAACCGCAAGTCCTCCATGGAGTGGAAACCGAAATCGAGACTGATCCCGAATCCATCACCTATAATGGTATCGAGCCCCCCGTAAAAGTCGGTCGCTACCACTCGCTCCAAGTTGAATCCTCAAGCCTGTCAAGCTTGCCGACAGGGATTCGAACCACCGCTCGCGATCGCATCCGTAACGTCCCCCTCTCCTTCGAGGATTGCGAAAGATGCCTCTTCGGTATGCAATATCACCCGGAATCCTTTCTCACTAGTCATGGTCACGCCATCCTCGCCAACGTCATCCGCTATTGCATGGGATAGGGACGGCGTTTCCGTCCCTGCTCCGGAACCATGGGGATGCAAGGGAGCCTTCACTACCATTCGCGTGGAAGGCATCCCGCCCTGCCCTCTCTTTCTCAATGCTCACCTCGATCGCTTGGAGAAATCCGCTCGCCTGCTCGAGGTCAAAGCCATCGTGTCACAAGCGCAGATTCGCGAACGGATAACGATCTTTCTTTCCTCGACACAAATTCCTACTCCATTTCTTGTTCGCGTTTGCCTCCTTGAGAATTGCCTTGCTCTCTATGCCCGACCGGCCCACCCGACGAGCCCCGAGCTCTCCGCGAAAATTCTTCGTCACCTTCGTCCCGTACCCGAGGCAAAGTCGACCTTCGACAATGACTTGTACGGACGCCTCGGTGAACTCGACCTTGGCCTAGAAGATTTCCTCATCGTTCATCCCGCTGACGATCGAGTCCTGGAAAGTGCCACGTCCAACCTCATCTTTGCACGAGGCGACCATCTAGTCATTCCCGAAGAGGATATTCTTTCGGGCATTGTTCTGAATGAACTGCTTGCAAGCATGAGCGGCTTCGAGATCGATCGACGTTCGCCGCGCCTCGACGAATTGAGCGCCTTCGACGAAATCATTCTTTGCGGTTCGGGTCGAGAGGTCGCGAGTCTCGCCGCGGTTCCAGAAATGGGGTGGACACGCTCTTCGGACAAAACCTTTTTGAAACTCCGGAAAATTTACAACAAGTTGAAAGCCGAACATGATTGAACATATCTTTAACGGAAAAGCCTTCCGCCTGCGATATCCCGCCGTCATGGGGATCCTGAACGTCACGCCCGATTCATTCAGCGACGGCGGACTTCATCTAGAGGTTGGCGAGGCAGTCGATCGTGTCGGGCAAATGTTGGAGGAAGGCGCCCAGTTCATCGACATTGGTGGTGAAAGTACCCGCCCGGGTAGTGATCCGGTATCCGCGGACGAGGAACTCCGCCGAATCCTGCCCGTGATCGAAGCCCTGCCTTCTGACGAGTGCGTCGTCTCGGTAGATACCACCAAACCGGAAGTCGCCCAAGCTGCACTCGAGGCGGGAGCCCATGTCGTCAACGACGTTTCGGGTGGTACCGACCCCGTACTCCTCGACCTCGCCGTGCGCCACGAAGCGGGTTACGTCCTGATGCACGCCCAAGGTTCACCCAAGACCATGCAGGACGCTCCCGCCTACGACGACGTGGTGAGCGAGGTTTTGGCCTTCTTCGACGAGCAAGCGAAACGTCTCGCCGAAAGAAACCTGCCCAAGGTCTGGATGGACCCCGGAATCGGCTTTGGAAAGACCCTCGAGCACAACCTTGCCCTTATGCAAAACCTATCCGCCTTCCGAGACGACCGCTGGGGTATCCTTCTCGGAGCCTCCCGAAAGTCATGGATCGACAAGCTCTGCGGTGCACCCAACCACAAGCATCGCTTGGGCGGTTCCCTCGCCGCCGCCATGGAGGCCGCTCGCCAAGGCGCCGACGTCATACGCGCCCACGACGTCCGCGACACTGTTCAGGCGCTGGAGGTCATGGAACAGTTGAGCTGAGTATTGTAATGGAAGAACCTTTTGCCTTCCCCTTAATCAATTAGTCTTTTAGCTACGAGACATGGGAAACATTCACTTGGAAGGAATCGAGGTCATGGCTCGAATTGGCCTGTTGGAGGAGGAGTTGCTCGCCCCGCAGGACCTCTTCGTTACGGTCGATCTTGCTTACGATTTCGAGATGGTACGGAAAACCGACGAATTGTCGGACGGCATCGACTATCGCGAAGTGATTGCTTTCGTAAAGAAGTTTGCCACTGCCTACGACGG
>CAZXKR010000188.1:0-2473 GCA_964641305.1 uncultured Puniceicoccaceae bacterium
AGAGTGACGATCCCGCTGCCATCCAAGCTCACGCAGGGTTAAACCTAAAGGAGAAGTGGGGCATCCACCCACCAGTTAGTTGCACAGGGTGTCATCGATGAGTGTGAATATTCCGAACGGGAAGGGGGCTTCAGGCTCTCGCTATTGGAAAAGCTTAGACGATCTTGCTGAAGCTCCGGCGTTTCGCACTTGGGTTGAACGAGAATTCCCTGAAGGAGCGTCAATGCTTGATGGCGGCCAGCGGCGCAACTTCATGAAGGTGATGGCGGCATCCTTTGGCCTAGCCGGATTTGGCATGACAGGTTGTCGTCGGCCGGAACAAGCCATTTTGCCCTATGGGAAATCACCCGAGGAAGTTATTCCCGGAATCCCGAATTACTATTCGACTTCACTTTCGACCTCCTTCGGAAATGTGCCTCTGATTGTGGAGAGCCATCAATCAAGACCTACCAAGATTGAGGGCAATCCAAGCTATTTGCCTTCGGGAGGTGGTACCGACGTCCATTCACAAGCGACCGTCCTTAGCCTTTATGACCCCGACCGAGCTCAAGCGAGCTACACCCCCGTCACCTCGGGTGCGGGCGAGAAGAAGACTACATCTTGGAAAACCACCCCAAAGACCGAAGTTGTTAGTACCCTTGAGGGTGTTCTGACTCCAGATAGATTAGCTAAAGGCAAGGTAGCCGTTCTTGCGGAATCGTCTAGCTCGCCTTCTCGAGCAAAGCTAGCTTCGAAATTACGTGAGAAGGGCGTAATCTGGACCGAGTACGATCCCATCGACGCATCTTCTGCATCGAAGGCCTTGGGCAAAGCATTGTCGACAGGTCCCTTGCGTTCCTTACCTAGCTTGATTAACGCTAAACGCATCCTCTCCTTAGATTGCGACTTTCTTGGAATCCGCGAACCGGATCACCTTCGACTCACTCGTGAATTCACAAAGGGGCGAAAGGTCTTGAGTGCCGCGGACACCAAGGAAATGAATCGCCTCTACTGTGTTGAGTCCGACCTCACACTCACTGGAGCTGCCGCCGATCATAGACTTCGCCTTTCCTCTTCTCAAATGGTTGCATTCGCTAGTGCTATTGCCGCCGAAGTCCTTTCACTTACCGAAAAAGCAAATAGCACAGTTATAGAGAAGCTGAAAAAACGCTCAACCAAGGCGGGCTTGAATTCCTCATGGTGCAAGGAAGCTGCAATTGATTTAGTGGATCATAAAGGCGAATCGTTGGTGGTCGCAGGAAATCATTTGCCCGAGGAGGCGCATGTACTTGCTTATGCGATCAATCAAGCACTCGGAGCTAACGGAAAAACCGTTAAGTACACAGAGCTTCCGGCAGACGAATCCTCAGATATTTCCAAATTAGCCAAAGCCGTCGAAGCGGGTGAAATCGCTACCCTCATATTTATTGGAGGGAACCCTGCTTTTTCTGGTCCGGGTAATTTGGATTGGGTAGCGCTTACCAAGAAAGTCGACCTTACGATCAGGTTTGGTTCGTCAATAGACGAAACTTCCGAAGTCTCGAACATGCATGTCGGAGCATCGCACTATCTCGAGAGCTGGGGCGATGGCACGACTTGGGATCTTTCTGCGCACTTGCCCGTACAGCCACTCATAGAACCTCTCTTCGCCACCTTTTCCGAGCTTGATTTCCTTTCGATTCTAGCAGGTGAAGAAAAGTCTTCGCATTCTTTGGTTCAGGAAACCTTCAAGGAATTGTCTGATGGGAGCTCTTTTGATGACTTTCTTCGGATTGGTCTACTTCCCCGCAAAGTTTCCTTTGCCTCACCAGTGTATGATTTTGACAAACTGGCTGATCTCAAGGACGACCTACCCTCAGCGCCTACAGTAGATTCACTTGAAGTCCTTTTAGTTCCTGACTTTCACGCATGGGACGGACGCTACGCAAACAACGGCTGGATGCTCGAGTGCCCCGATCCGATATCCAAGCTTACTTGGGACAATGCGATTCTCGTCAGTCCGGTTCTAGCTGCTGAATTAGAGAAGAAACACAAAGGCCTTAACCTACTTCCCAAGCCGACCATGTTGAACAACAATGGCGAGGTCGCGCCAGATACTGCCGTATTTGCACTCGGCAAGCAGGACTCTCCCGTGGTGAAGCTTACCTTGGCAGATGGTTCCTCCATCGAAGGACCGCTACACGTCCAACCGGGATTGGCCGACTACAGCTTAATTGCCACCCTCGGAATGGGTAGAAGGACTGTCGGAAGAGTAGGGGAAGGCACCGGATACGATGGCTATGCTCTTCTCGGTTCGGATTCTTCCCGCATTGCTTCAGGGGTAAAACTTTCCACTACGAAAAGTAGGCGCATTCTTGCAAACGTGCAGGAGCACTGGTCGATGGAAGGCCGTGCGATCGTTCGAGAGGCAAATGCCGAAGAGTACTCGAAAAAAGAAGGCTTTGCTTCTGAAATGGGAGCTGAATCACACTCGCCTCTCGTTTACGGGAGGGAA
>CAZXKR010000188.1:2573-3837 GCA_964641305.1 uncultured Puniceicoccaceae bacterium
GCGATGGCCTACAATCGTTGCGTTGGCACCCGTTATTGCGCGAACAACTGCCCCTACAAGGTCCGTCGTTTCAATTTCTTTGATTGGAACAAGCGAAAGAAAGACGATTATTATCTTGGTCCTTTGGGAGAACAGAACCCAAAGTTGCCGACCCTTGTAAAAAATCCCGATGTCTCAGTCAGGATGAGGGGGGTAATGGAAAAATGCACTTACTGCGTACAACGAATTCAAGAAGCCAAAATCAATACCAAAGTAAATGCCCAACGCAGCGAAAAGTTCGCCACAGGCAAAAATGGCGCTGAATTAGAGATCGAGGATAAACTGAAAGTGCCTGATGGTACAATCAAGACTGCCTGCCAACAGGTTTGCCCGGCGGACGCCATCGAATTCGGCGATATTTCAGATCCCGAAAGCGAAGTCTCAAAGTTGAAAAACAATCCGAGAGATTACTCGGTCCTCGGATACCTTGACACTCGACCTCGCACCACTTTCATGGCTCGCATCCGAAACCCCAATCCTCAGATGCCGGATGCCACCGACAAGCCGTATTCATCCCGTGAATACCATGATCGTGCGCACCCTTCCCACGATAGTCATGGTCACGAGGAACATGACGAGCATCCCGCCGATGCTAATGGGAGTTCTCACCATTGATGAGCTCTGCAACTACAGATACGGTGAAACCATCACCCGAGATCCTGAAAAAGGTCAAGCCGGCCAAACTGGATGAAGTTCCACTTGTACTGAATAAGCGAAGCTTACACTGGATAACCGACAAGATTTGTGGAATCGTCGAGGCGAAGACCCCTGCTTGGTGGTGGTGGTGCTTCATTTTCTCCCTTTCAATTGCAAGTTTCACGGGGATGGGTTTGCTTGTCCTAGTTTCCTCCGGGGTAGGTGAATGGGGAAACAACAATCCCGTCAATTGGGGATGGGCTATCGTCAACTTTGTGTTTTGGATTGGAATCGGACACGCAGGAACCCTGATCTCCGCTATTCTGTGCCTCCTCAAGCAAAAGTGGAGAACCTCGATTAATCGTGGTTCCGAAGCCATGACCGTATTTGCCGTTATGTGCGCCGGCATTTTCCCACTGTTTCACGTGGGTCGGGTATGGTTCGCGTGGTGGTTGTTTCCCATCCCCAACGCGAATAACATTTGGCCTCAATTCAAGAGTCCCTTGGAATGGGATGTGTTTGCCGTATCGACGTACTTTACCGTGTCCGTCCTATTTTGGTACATGGGCATGATACCCGATCTCGCCGT
>CAZXKR010000189.1:0-3836 GCA_964641305.1 uncultured Puniceicoccaceae bacterium
TCGAAGGTTTTCAAGACTCGGCGTAATGGTTATTGAATCATCGTCTTCCAAGACTTCTTGACCGAGCTTTCGTATTTCATTGGCCATCGCCGAAACGCGGTCCGTTTCTTGTTTTCGTGTATGTGCAATTCCTGAAATTGTAGTATTCCCCTTAAGAAGTGGAGCAAGTGCAGCAAAAGTTAAAAAGGTGTCTGATATATCATTGAAATTGAAATGTTTCCCTTCCAATTTACTTTGTGCTTCGGCGTACGCTCCTCCATTAGTAAAATCGGTGAGCATACCCGTTTCATCAAGGATGTCGATAAATCCGACGTCACCTTGAATGGAGTCTTTTTTGAACCCTTTTAAACTACAGCTTCCTCCCGTCGCTATGGGAAGAGCTAGAAAATAGCTTGCAGCAGTTGCATCAGGTTCGACCTGGTAATTCTCACTGCTGAAAGCGTATCCCTTGTTAGAGATCGTTTTGTAATTGTTTCCGTTAATATTAAATGCTGCATTTCCACCCGAAAAATGATCGCACATTTTTAAGGTCATCTCTACGAAAGGTTTTGAGACGGTATTGTTTTTAAGCACTACCTCGACTGTTTCCTCAGCTAAAGGTGCAACCATAAGCATAGCAGAAAGAATCTGACTGCTTGCAGTTGCATCAACTACCCATGTCCCTTCCTTGATTCCTTGAGTTTCGATTACGAAAGGAAAATGTCCGTCTTTTTTTTCAAATATGAAGCGTGCTCCTAGCTGTTTAAGGCTATCGATTAATCCTTGCATGGGACGCTCTCTCATAGCCTCTGTTCCGTCTAGACGATATTTTCCACCCCAACGAAGGCAAAGGGCGGCAGTTAAGAAGCGAGCAACCGTGCCTGCATTGCCCACGAATAGATCACCCGACTGGTTGGGAATCCTTCCCGATTCTCCTTTCACAGTGATTCGGGCAGTTTGTTTATCGGTATTTACGATGAAGCCTAGAGAGGTTAGAGCCTCAACCATAATCTCTACGTCATCGCTGAAAAGTGCTCCATCTAAAGTAACTTTCCGATTGCTTAGGGCGGCAAGAAGCAGGGCTCGGTTTGTAATGCTTTTTGAACCCGGTACTTTTGCCTCACCTCTGCAAGGGGAGGT
Organism: uncultured Puniceicoccaceae bacterium; assembly: GCA_964641305.1. Taxonomy (GTDB): domain Bacteria; phylum Verrucomicrobiota; class Verrucomicrobiia; order Opitutales; family Seribacteraceae. The sequence continues at coordinate 1,120 of CAZXKR010000189.1, forward strand.
GAAGGGCGTGATGGAAATGGATTCGCTCATCAAGTATCTTTGGGTCTTTGCAGTTCGTCCCGGTATTCCTTGCCGGCATTAAGCCAAGACCGAATCTCGCTGTCGTTTTGTGTATGAAGAGCTTCACGCAGCAAACCGCAAGTTTCCTCGAAGGACTGGAGGGCTAAGAGTAGGGATTCACGATTCAGGAGAAAGATTTCTTCCCACAATTGAGGGTTGCCCGATGCTATACGCGTGGTGTCGCGTAAACCTTGACCCGCAAGCTTCCCCCATGTCGGAGATTTGTTCCCGAGGAGGTGACAGAGTCCGGAGGCTACGGCGTGCGGAAGGTGGCTCAAGTGAGCTACGATTTCGTCGTGTTCCTTTGGGGTGGCGACAGTAACCATCATTCCAAGCTTTTTCCAGAAGTTTGAAACTAGCTCCAAGCTTTCTACCGAAATGCCTTTCCCCGAGGTAACGAAGCAAGGGCGTTCATCAAAAAGGTCTGGACTGGCATTCTCCATTCCTGCTTTCTCCGACCCTGCCATGGGATGGGACCCTACAAAAGTTGCATTGGAGGCAGTAAACACCTTGTTGGCGGCTTGGCAAATGGCACCTTTCACACTTCCTACGTCAGTTACCACGCAATTCGAGGGAACCACTCTGGCTATCTCTGAGAGAACGGCTTCGATATGTCGAACGGGGGTGCATACGACAACGAAGTCGCTTCCCTTTACCGCTTCAGGAATTTCCGAATGGTCGGCATCGCACCAATCCGTACGTCGACACGCCTCCCTAACCTCCAGGCGTCTAGCCCAGACATTAATCTCTCGGGCTAGGCCTTTTGCCTTTATGGCCATGCCGAGAGAGGTTCCGAGCAAGCCCGGGCCTATAATGGTAATTTGATTAAACACTTTGCACTACCTTCTCCCAAAGGGCGAACCCACCTCGCAAGAAAATAAGTTCGCACGATCTTGTTTACGGGTTCATTTCTGAAGGTTTGTCATGGAGTACGATGATCCCGATAAGGACGAAGAAGACGACTGGGGGCAACCTCCAGCCCCAAAAACGCCTGAAAATTTGGCAAAGGCCCAAAAGGCTCAGTTAATATTGGCTATTGTTGCGGGAATAGGAATAATTTTACCGTTTCTGTTATTGTTTCTCATTTACGGTCCTTCTTCTTGCGGGCTTTCCGTTTGACGAGTTGTCCAGTCCCGAAGAAAGTGAACCCTATGTCAAAAAATAGAGATTTTAATGCTCGCCGTGGTGGTTCTCGATTTGAGGCGATCCTCATCCTGTCCTGCATCGGCTTGGCAATCCTTCTGGCAATTCCCATCTACAACTCGTTTAATTCCCCTTCTTTGCCTGGAAAAGTTCAGGATGAGGAAAACTCCACGGAAACTAACACGGGTAAAGAGATTTTGGATGAGGTCGAGCCTGTGATCCTCCAAGCTCCCGAGGAGTAAACAACCGTTAACTCCTATCCCGGTTCAGGCCTCTGGGCATGAAAAAGAATCTTTTGGTTGTCGCCGGTCTAGTGCTTTCTGCATTTGCAATCTTGGGTCTGGCCTATTGGTCGATAGTCTCTATCGGAGGTCCTGAAGCGGAAAAATGGCTTTTCGAGCGCTGGAAGTCATTCGAAACCTTTCTTTTGGCAAATGGTTTTTGGCTTTTTGCCGCTATCGCAGTTTTGCCTGCTCTAATCTTGCCAGTGGCTCCTCTGTTAACCTTGGCTGGCATTTGGGGTGGAGAGAAGGGAGCTTGGCTCGCCTGCGCCTATGCATCTCTCGCCGTTACCGTGAACTTGTCTTGGACTTACTGGCTCGCGGCGGGTCCGGGCCGTGGTCTCATTGAACGCTTACTTAGTCGCACAAAGTATAAGATTCCTGTGCCCGATAAGGAGAATGAGTTCGTATGGACTCTTATCCTGCGTTTGACGCCAGGAGTTCCTTTTATCTTTACGAATTATGCCTTGGGGTTGATTCGGATGCCATTTTGGCGTTATTTCATTATTTCGGCACCTGTTTTGTCGATTACTGCCGGCGGTTACGTTTTGACTTTTGCGGGAATTTTCGGAGGCGATTGGCAATATGTTTGGATGGGAGCCTCGGGTGTCGTAGTAATCACGTTGATCGGCAGGTTGTTGGTGAAAAAAGGAAAAAAAGCTGAGGACAACCATGCTTGAACCAAGCATAGATTCGGAAACAGTTTGGTCGGTTAGTGACCTGAACCGTGAAGTTAAGGCGTGCTTGGAAGCGAATTTCGGTGCGATCTGGGTACGCGGAGAAGTCTCCAACTTAAGAGTCCAGCCGAGTGGACACAGTTATTTTACGCTAAAAGACGACGGGAGCCAAATCAGGGCCGTTCTTTTTCGAGGAGATGCGATTCGGATGGAAACTCTCCCTAAAGAAGGCGAGCAGTTTGCAGTCTATGGAGATCTTTCCGTCTACGAACCTCGAGGTGAATACCAGATTCGTGTTCGACACTTGTTGGCCATTGGAGAAGGTCGACTGAATCGCGAGTTCGAGCGCCTCAAGAAAAAGTTAAACGAGGAGGGATTGTTCGACCCCGATAGGAAACAGCCCATACCGGAACTACCTCGCCGCGTGGCGATCGTCACATCCCCGACAGGCGCTGCTTTCCAAGACTTCATTAGCATTCTTCGCCGACGGGATTGGCGTGGCGAAGTTCTGCTTTTTGGTGCCAAGGTGCAAGGAACTGCAGCTCCTGCGGAAATC
>CAZXKR010000190.1:0-3816 GCA_964641305.1 uncultured Puniceicoccaceae bacterium
CATCTTTCGACGGAAAGGGTTTGGTTTCCAACATTCTCGAATTCTGGAAGGGGTACGACTCTCGCAAGGAACCACTGAAGATTCAAGTTGTCGAATCCTGGAAAACGGAACATGGCGAGGTCAGACTCGTTCTGTATTCTTTGGGCAAGCTTCAGGGGAGCAATAAATCCGCCAGACCTGTCGTTGCCGCCTACGTTGGTTTGCCAAAAGGCAAGGAGTCCAATCCTGGTATTGTTCACGTCCACGGAGGCGGGCAACGGGCAAATCGCAGACGGGTAGAGGATTGGATGAAACTGGGTTATGTCTGTGCGAGCATCAACTGGGGTGGCAAAGTTCTTGAAAAAGCGGATACCCCCAACACCGAATGGGACGGATTGGCGGCCGGTTTCATTCGTTCGGGGATAACCAAGGCGGATCAACTTGATCATCACAACACCGTCAGGCCCGATCCCAATACGCTCTTCAAAGAAGCTCACCCCCTCAACAGCAGTTGGAATTTGATTTCGATTTGCGTTCGGCGAGCCCTGACGATGCTCGAACAAACCGAAGGAGTTGATTCAGGCAAGCTTGGCGTGGAGGGGCACTCGATGGGAGGGCGTTCCACGGTGATTTCATGCATCGACCCGCGGGTCAAGGCGGCCTCTCCTTCCGTAGGAGGGAGCGGCTATCTCTACGATGACCTGTGGGGTTTGCCGGGAAGCGCCCGTAGAATGACCGAGGAGGACGGCTCGGCTCTTTATCGCAAATGTGTTTCCGCCCAATCCCATTGGCCACACGTCACGGCCCCGACCCTTTTTCTGGGATCGACCAACGATTTCAACTCCCCGACGGAATGGGTGGTCAAGGGCATGTCCAAGTTGCCCCCTGAGACAGAGAGGATGCTCGTATTGGCTCCTCATTTGAATCATCGCTTTACCGACCAAACCTCCGCTGCCCGTTTCATGTGGATGGAGGCCCACCTCAAGAAAAGCTTTCCGTTTCCAAAGGTCTCACCCTCGGAATTGGTTCTGGATACGGATAACGGGATTCCGCTCTTTCGGGTGCAGGTAGATCAATCAACCAGTTTGCCGGTGAAGGAAGTGGAAATCTACTATGGGTATGCCCGGGATCCGCGCATTCGTTTTTGGCGGAGCGCTGAAGTTAGCAGGTCCGGGAAGGTGTACGAAGGGGATTGTCCGGTGTTTGATGCCTCTGAACCTATCTTCGCCTTTGCCAACGTCACCTATGAGATGCCCCAAGTTCTTCCCCCCCGTCCGGGAACCGAGGCGACCAAGCTTCTGACCCTTAGTTCCATGTATCGGGCTGCTTATCCCGAGGATTTGATGAAATCCAAAATCAAACCTACCGAGAAGCCGAACCGCTTGATCGATGATTTCTCCAGGGGTTGGCAGGACTGGTATCGTTTGAATTCGCGGAATCCGCATCATTGGTTGTTTGCCACCCGCAAGATTGTCGATCCGGCGTGGATCGGACCCAAGCAGGGAGAGTTTGGCTTGGAAATAGAAACCTTTGGAGACGGCAACCAGCTTGGCGTGCAACTCAAAGTGAACGATTGGCAGGGATATACCGGAAGACAGCGGGACACATATGTGGCCTTGGTCGATTTGCCGAAGGGGGGGGTGCACAAATTAAGTCTGCAAGTGTCAAAGTTCAGGAATGCGAAAGGGGAAACGATGAAGGATTGGGACGAAGCTACCGAACTACTGCTTTCCCCAAGTAACCGCACGGAGGATCCGAGGGCAAGGAAGAGCAATTGGAACGGCAATCCCCCTAGGCTTGCGAAACTTGAATGGCTCGGCGGAAAGATGATTGCTCGTCCGCATCCACATCAAAGAAGAGGGAAGGTCGGACCCGGAACCCGGGTCTCCTTTGACGAGGAATTTCAAGGTGCGATCAAGGACTCGGTCGAGCTTGAAAAGTTGGACGAGGAGCAGTGAACTTAGCCCAATCACTGATCTATTATTGACTATGAACCAAATACGAAGATCAGTAAAGAAGTCCTGAAAGTATTGATCAATCGTTCGAAATCTTCATCTTGTAAGTCATGAAGATTTTCCGTTTCTCTTTTTGTGTTCTCATGTTTAGCGTCTGGCATGGGCTGTGTCAGGCCAAACCCAACGTCATCTTCATCTTTTCCGATGACCACGCAACTCAGGCCATCTCTGTTTACGGTTCGAAAATCAACCGTACTCCGAACATAGATCGGATTGCCCGTGAAGGAGCCTTGTTCGAGGCGAACTTCTGTACCAATTCGATCTGTGGGCCAAGCCGAGCCAGTATCCTTACGGGCAAGCACAGTCACAAGAACGGGTTCAAGAGAAACGGAAACCGCTTCGACCCCGAGCAAATGACCTTTCCCAAGCTCTTGCAAAAGGTCGGCTACCGGACTGCGGTATTCGGAAAATGGCATCTGGGCACCAATCCCACCGGATTCGACCAATGGATGGTCTACCCGGGACAGGGAAGCTATTACAAGCCTGATTTCATAACGCCCGAGGGCAAGAAGGTCATCCCCGGTTACTCGGTCGAGGTCACCACCGATCTGGCCCTCGACTTTCTGTCCAAGCAGAAAAAAGACAAGCCCTTCCTGCTCATGTGTCAGTACAAAGCCCCGCACCGCAACTGGATGCCCGGTCCGAAATACCTTACGAAATACGATGGCGTCTCGATACCCGAACCCGAAACCCTTTTTGACGACTATTCGAAAAGGGCGTCCGTTTTAGGCAAACACAAGATGGGAATCGATGCACATATGTCCTTCTTCTATGACCTCAAAGTCGAGGGGCATGAAGATAAGCGATATGCAAAATACATGAACTCGTTTCTCGGGCGAATGAGCAAGGATCAAAGGGAAGCCTGGGATGCCGCCTACGGGCCAAAGAACGAAGCGTTTCTGAAGGCGGATCTGCAAGGCAAAGAACTCGTCCGTTGGAAGTACCAACGCTATGTGAAGGACTACCTCCGCTGCGTGGCCGCGGTGGACGATGGCGTGGGCCGAATTCTGGAGTCTCTGGACAAGCTTGGCTTGAGCGATAATAGTATCGTGATCTATTCCTCCGATCAGGGTTTCTACTTGGGCGAGCATGGATGGTACGACAAGCGCTGGATTTACGAGGAGTCTCTCAAGATGCCTTTGGTTATGCGTTGGCCCAAAAAAATCAAACCGGGCACTAAAATCAAAAAACTCACCCAGAATATTGATTTCGCGCCTTCTTTTCTCGAAGCAGCTGGAACGGAAGTCCCCGATGAAATTCAAGGTAGGAGTCTGCTGCCGCTTTTCGAAAAATCGGATGCTCTGTGGAGAAAAGCCATTTACTATCACTACTACGAAGCCGGAGGTCACGGCGTGCCCGTTCATTACGGGATCCGCGACGAACGATACAAACTTGTCCATTACCCCAAGTCCGATGAATGGAACCTCGTCGATTTAGAAAAAGACCCTACGGAAATGCAGAGTGTACACGATAACCCCGAATACAAGAAGGTACTTGATTCAATGCACTCCAAATTAAGAGATTTGCAAAACAAGTACGATGTCGAGACTTCACGTTGAAATCCTACCTTGATGCTTAAGAAAATGAAATGTTTTCCCCTGCATCCGAATTGACGAATGGGTTTAGTTTACTTTTCTCGATGGTTTGCCTCCAATGAAAGATACCTTGATCTTGCGAGTGTTCGCCTTTTTTTTCTCGGTTAATGGAGGTTTTTGCTATGCCTCGGTTGGGGATATTGGCCTAGGCCGGGTATTGCAGTTCAATCGGGACGTACGGCCGATTCTATCCGATCGATGCTATGCTTGTCACGGGCCTGATGCCC
>CAZXKR010000191.1:0-3778 GCA_964641305.1 uncultured Puniceicoccaceae bacterium
CATCATTGGTTCCTGCTTTTTCTCCTGGGAAAAGCCAACCGTGGTCGGGATGGTAGATCCAAGTTTTGGAAGACACGTAGAACTGGCCAAACCAGTCGAGCCCACTCCAACCAAATTCGAGATCGAAGACCTTGCCTGAGGACACGGCTATGGCAAAGCTTTGCTCCGAAAATTTGCCCGATGCATCGGTTGCTTTTAGGATAACGGCATGAGCACCCACGTCTCCAACCGCAGGTATTCCGGCAAGAGTAGCTGAACCGTCTGCGTTTAACTCGAAAGAGAGCCATTGCGGCAAGGCGACGGCATGGAGGTTGAAGTCTTCGCCATCCGGATGAATGACAGCAACAGTGTAGGAGTAGTTCGAAAGAGCCTTGCCGCGCAGGACGGGGTGAGTAGTGAAGAATGGCGAGTCAGCCGAAGGCTCGACTTTGATGGTGGCAAGAGCAACATCCGAACTAAATGCGGAATGACCACCAGTTTCAACAATAGTAAAACGTTCTCCATTGACACCTACGGTTTGGTCCCAGGCTCGGAAGGTGAAGGAGGCTACACCAAAAAACTCACTCCTAGGCACGAAGCGAAGAAGAGTCTTTGGATCGTCTGCGCGTAGAAGGAGGGCGTTGACTTGAGTAATGTTGTCGGCTGAGAAATAAGCTTCGCCTCCGTCGAGAGAGTATTGCCAAGTTCCGTTGGAATCATCAACTGCGACAAGGGCGAAGCCGAAAACTGCATTGGAGTCGAGATCCGTTAAGCCTTCAACAAGGGAGGATACCGTATCGCCGGGATTTTCGGTGCCACTTCCAATGTCTTCCCGTATCGGGGAGAGGAAAGCTTCGACGCCATTGGTTGCCGGCGCGTCATTAAGGTCGTTTATGATAATCGTGCGAACAACTTCCTCGGAGGAAAGTCCCGAGGTGTTGGTCACGATATATCCAATGTGGTGAACTCCAGGCACGTTCACGTCGAGATTGTCGTAGGTTCGGACAAGATGGGTCAGGTTGCCGTCAAACGGATCATGTGCGATGATTCCGGGATCGACAAAGGGAGTGCCTTGGTCGAGCGTCAAAGTGTCTGGACCGATCAGAGAAATGATTGGTGATGCTGAACTCCGAATCTTCACGATTCGAGTTATGACTGAGGCGGTGTTCCCCGCTTTGTCGGAAACCGAGTAGTTTAGCTCATAGTCGCCGATGCTATTTACGTTCACCGCACCAAGAACGAGAACATTGTCGGCTAAGTTGCCGTCTGCCAGATCGAATGCTCCCACGCCGGGGTCGATCCAGGGGGTACTGGGTTCGAGGGTGATTTCCCTTTCTCCGAGGAGGCGAAGAACCGGAGATAGAGTATCCCTAATGCGAATGATACGTTCCCGGGCGGGAGCAATATTGCCCGCCTTGTCGACAACTGAATAACTTATAACATAATCTCCTTGGACATTATCATTAACATTACTTGAAGCGATGATGGAAGCCGTCAGGTCTCCATCCAAAAGATCTTGAGCAGTGGCGCTAAAATTGAGAGATGCTACTCCGAACCCTGCCTCGACAGTCACATTAAGGTCGCCAAGTAAAGTAAGGATGGGCGGCATGGTATCGACAACGTTAACCGCTCTAACGACTTGCCCAATGTTACCGGAAGCATCCGAAACGGAAAAGGTGAGAAAATAGAGTCCTGCCTCAGATGCATTGACGTCTCCCGAAACGCTTATGGCATCAGTAAGATCTCCACTAAAGGCATCGTAGGCAGTTGCTCCAGGGTCGTGGTAGAGTGTCCCGGCTTCATGTGTGGCGTTAGACTCACCGAAGAGACTTACGACGGGAGCGATGCCATCCCTAACCGTTACGGTTCGGGTTAGACCGGCAGCAGCGTTGCCCGCCTTGTCGGATACATCGTAGGTGATGACGTAGAGACCTAAATGGTTACTGTCCACAAAATCCCCTCCCACAATAATGCTAGCAGTCAGGTTTCCATCGGTGACGTCGTTGGCGATCGCTCCTGGGTCAATAAAAGGCGTCCTCGCCTCGTGGACAATTACATTCGAACCTGACAAAGAGAGAGTCGGTGCCGTGACGTCACGCACGATCACCTTGCGGACAGCTTGCGTAGCGCTTACAGTCCTAGAATTCATCACGTCGTAGGTCACAAAATAGGAACCAGGTCGGTTCGCGTCCACCGTGTCCCCGCCAACCAAAACATCTGTCGTCAGATTGCCGTCCAGTGAATCCTCGGCGAAAAAACCGAGTTCTGCGTAAGGTTCTCCCTCGTCAAGAACAACTGTAGCCCCACCCAGCAATGTGATAACAGGTGGTGGAATTCCTACAACTGTAACGGTTCGAGAAACCGTCTGAGCATCGTTGCCCGAAGCATCGGCTACGTTGTAATGTAGCAAGTAAGATCCTGGTGCGTTTACATCCAGCACGCCTGAAATAACTACGTCATTCGTAAGATTTCCATCCAGAGAGTCAAATGCGACAGTTCCGGGATCGAAGAAAGTTGTACCGACAAAGAGTTGGACGGAGGGCGAACCTATGAGAGAGAGGACGGGGGGGGTGGTATCGACCACGGCAACCGTCCGGATAATAGGCGTTGCTGAATTATTTGCATCATCAATAGCACCATACGTCAGTTGGTAGGTACCCGTGACATTTACATCGACTACACCCGTAACGGTAATCTTTGTGGTAAGGTTCCCATCAAGAATATCCAAGGCATAAGCTCCGGGGTCGGTAAAAGGGGTAGCTCCTTCGTGTGTTATGGAAACACCGCCGAGCAAGTCCAAAACAGGCGGTTTCGTATCGGCAACAACCACGGTTCTCGAGAGCGCTACCGCTTCGTTGCCCGCTTGGTCACTTACCGAGTAACTCACGACATAGGTTCCCGGATTATTAATGTTCACGGGGTTGACTACCTCCACCGCGGTTGACAAGTCACCGTCAACCGCATCCGCGGCGATTACTCCGGAATCGATATAAGGAGTGCCCGCTTCGTGCGCGATATTAGGGGCTCCCAGCAAGGTAAGAATTGGCGAGGTCTTGTCCTCTACCGTCAAAACGAAGATTTCCTCTATTGGATCCGCGATGCCATCGGAAACCTTAATAATAACAGTGTGAGCCCCAACCACATAGGGTGGCGGGTTGCCGAAAAGGACAGCCGAACCATTCGCCTCGTCCCTAAGGTTCAGCCAAAAGGGAGCGGAAGGGGAGGAGAAAGTAAGGTTGTTTCCATCGGGATCAGAAGCGACGAATCGATGACTGAACAATGTTCCTACAGCTATCTTCGCGGTAGGGGTTTCACTCGTAAAAATGGGCGCATTGTTGAGACTTGTCGACGGTCCCGGAGAGGGAGTCCCCGTTGAAATTTCCCAACTTTGCACATCGTCCGACCAACTGTCTTGCTTGCTACGAACAAGAGAAGCTCCGTTGCCATCAGCTTGGCTAGGCCAAGGGAAAAGATTCGAATAGGTGACAACTTCTTCAATAACCATCGGCGTGTAAGTGGGATCGTCGGCTGGCGGAGCATCGGGCCGAAGAAGAGAAATGGTTTCGCCTCCGTTGTTAAGGTTACCTTGCCAACCGCCGACAAGAACAACTTCGGGACCGATGTCGTAGGCGGCCCGAAAGGCTGTAAGTTTTTCGGTTGCGTTGACATCGAAGCCGACCACCACGAGAGATTGTCCGGGTTTAAGTAAGGTCCCCGGAGAAAAGATAAAATCTACGCCCTTGTCTAATTCCCAACCCGAAAGGGATACTGGGAAATCACTAGAGTTGTACAATTCAAC
>CAZXKR010000192.1:0-3750 GCA_964641305.1 uncultured Puniceicoccaceae bacterium
AGCATGCGCGGCAAGGGGATTTCCCGAAAGATGGTCTGGGTGCTGGTCAAGGATTATGCACGCAAAGCCGGAATCGAGAAAAACGTGACTCCTCACATCCTTCGCCATTCCTTCGCCACACATTTGTTGATGGGCGGCGCTGATATTCGCGCGGTGCAGGAAATGCTTGGTCACGCCGACATCGGGACCACGCAAATCTACACCCACGTTGAGGGAGAGCGACTTTTGGACGATCATGCGGCCTATCATCCGCGCAACCGTTTGAAGGGGTAAGTTAACAACTTTTTCGCCTTGTGCGCAAAATAGGTTTGAAAGGTTGGGGGAAGGGCGCTCATTAGGTTTGCCCGTGAAGGTAACGGTATTTGTTTCTCCCAAACCCACGGTGTTGGATCCCCAAGGGGCCGCTGTGGAGCACGCAATGAAAAGCTTGGGTCATGCTTCCGCCCAAGGAGTGAGAGTCGGCAAGACGATCACCTTTGAGATGGACGGGGAGGACGGCCCCGACACTCGCAAGAAGCTCGATGAGTTGTGCGACGGGTTGCTGAGCAATCCGATCATCGAGGACTTCCGCTACGAGATCGATTAGATTTTCGCGGTGAAGATTATTCGTTATCTGGACAGGAAGGGCGAACTTGGCTTCGGTCGTATTGACGACGAGGGCTTGATGTTCGTGATTCGTCAAAACGAAAAAGGTGGATTCTCGGCCACCGACGATCCTGCCGACCCGGGCAAGATTCTTTCCCCCGTCGACTTTCGCTGCATTTATTGCGTGGGTCTCAATTACAAGGCACATGCCCAGGAGTCCGGTGAGGAACCACCCAAGCACCCGATGATATTCATGAAGGCCGCCACGGCCATACAGGATCCCGGGGCTCCCATCGTGCTGCCGCGATTCCTGAGGAGCGACATGGTGGATTACGAAGGTGAGCTCGGAGTCGTGATCGGGCGTCCGTGCAAGAACGTTACGAAGGAGGAAGCTCTCGACTACGTGCTAGGCTACGTTTGCGCCAACGACGTGAGCGCTCGGGACTGGCAAAAGGAAAAGGGTGGGGGACAGTTTTGCCGGGGCAAGACTTTCGACACCTTTTGCCCGGTCGGGCCCTGTCTAGTGACGACCGATGAAATTCCCGATCCTTCCAAGTTGACCCTGAGAACCTACTTGAACGACGACGTGGTGCAGGAATCGGGAACCGATGACTTGATTTTCGACGTGCCCACCCTGATTGCCTTTCTTAGCGGCAGCACCACTCTTCTCCCGGGCACCCTTATCCTGACGGGTACTCCGTCGGGTGTTGGTTCGGCTCAAGATCCGCGTCGGTTCCTCATGTCGGGGGACGAGGTGACGGTAGAGATCGAGGGCATCGGTAAACTCACCAACTTCGTGGTGGAGGAAGCCTTAACCGACGAGGACTACGAGAAGGAAAAGAATTGAACCACATTTCAACAATTTTACTCATTCACCGTAACCTATGCGAGTAGCGATTATTCAGTTTCCCGGTTCCAATTGCGATTGGGATGCGTGGCATGCGATAAACGACGTGATCGGCCTTCCTGCGGAACGAGTCTGGCACAAGTCGGCACTTCCGGTCGAGACCGAGGCAGTGATTGTGCCGGGAGGGTTTTCTTTCGGCGATTACCTGCGCTGCGGAGCCATTGCGAGGTTCTCCCCGATTATGGAGGACTTGAAAACCTTTTCCGAAAAGGGTGGCCCCGTCTTCGGCATATGCAACGGTTTTCAAATCCTGTGCGAGGCGGGTTTGCTTCCAGGCGCCTTGATCCGAAACAATTGCATCGAGTTTCGTTGCGTGAACCAGTGCTTGGCTCCGGAGGATTCGACCGAAAATTTCAACAAGGCCAACTTAGGCGAACAGATTTATCTTCCAATCGCACATGGCGAAGGCAACTACCGGTTGGATGCCGATGACCTGAGCGAACTGGAGGCGAACGGACAAGTGCTCCTGCGATACGCCGGCGATCCCGCGGACGGTCCCGGGCACGGTAACCCGAATGGTTCCGTAAACGACATCGCGGGCGTTCGCAACGCCGCCGGGAACGTGTTTGGCATGATGCCCCATCCCGAACGGGTGGTGGAACCGTTTCATCCCGGCTTGGACGGTATTGATGTTCTGCGCGCTTTCTTATCTCCTTTGTTGGACCAACCCGTAGCATTGGCATCGGCATGAGCGTGGAAACTACCGATCAACCAGCTGTCCGTCCCGTCCCGCCACCGAACCCGGACGACACCTTGAACGTCGAGATAACTCCCGAGCTTGTGGCGGAACACGGGCTGTTGCCCGAGGAGTACGAGCAGGCCAAGAAGATTTTGGGCCGCGTGCCGAACCTGACCGAGCTCGGGATTTTTTCAGTCATGTGGTCGGAGCACTGCGCCTACAAGAACACTCGCAAGCTTCTCAGGCTTTTCCCCACGGAAAAGGCCGACAAGGATGCCCTTGGGCAAGTGTTGGTCAAGGCGGGCGAGGAAAATGCGGGGGTCATCGACGTCGGAGACGGTTGGGGCGTGTGCTTCAAGATCGAGTCGCACAATCATCCCAGCGCCATCGAACCTTTCGAAGGAGCCGCCACCGGTGTGGGTGGAATTGTGCGCGATATCTTTACCATGGGTGCGAGGCCCTTCCTCCTGACGAATTCCTTGCGCTTTGGCTCCATTGATTCACCTCAGGTTCGCCGTCTCTTTCGGGGGGTGGTGCATGGCATCTCACATTATGGTAACTGTCTCGGTATTCCAAATGTCGGAGGCGATGTCTATTTCGACGAGGCTTACGAGGGAAACCCGCTTGTCAATGCGCTGTGCGCGGGAGTCCTGCGACATGAAGAGATCAAGCGTGGAGCCGCCAAGGGTGTGGGGAATCCCGTTTACTACGTTGGTCCCGGAACCGGACGCGATGGATTGGGCGGGGCCAGTTTCGCCTCCCGCGAACTGACCGAGGAAAGCGCCGAGGATCGGCCCGCCGTTCAAAAGGGCGACCCGTTCATGGAGAAGCTCTTGCTGGAGGCTTGTCTGGAGATGATGGTTATTCCCGGCTTGGTCGTCGGCATTCAGGATATGGGTGCGGCCGGATTGACTTGTTCCTCGTGCGAGACCGCCTCCCGAGGCGACGCCGGCATTGAGATCGACCTCGATCTCGTCCCTCAGCGCGAGGAGGGCATGAACTCCTACGAGATCATGCTTTCGGAAAGCCAGGAGCGCATGCTCGTGATCGTTAATCGCGGTCGCGAGAGGGAACTGGAGGAGGTTTTCGAAAAATGGGACCTTCACGCTGTCCAAATAGGGGAGGTTAAGGAAGGCGACCGCATGGTCGTGCGTCACAAGGGTGTTGTGGTGGCTGATATTCCCGCCAAGTCCTTGACCGACGAGGCGCCGATTTACGACCAACCTTCGGAGGAACCCGCCCATGTCGCCGACGCTCGCGACTGGACGCCGGACAAGTACGCCGACTTGCAAGCAGGGCAAGTGGAAGAGGCTCTCAAGCAACTGCTCGGGCACCCAACGATCGCCTCCAAGCATTGGATATGGCGACAATACGATCACATGGTCATGGCCGGCACCACGGTTGCTCCCGGGAGCGATGCGGGAGTCGTTCACCTCGCCATCGCCGGGATCGACAAGCGCCTTGCGATTTCGAACGATTGCAACAATCGTTTCTGCTACCTAAACCCGTATCGCGGGGCTCAGATCGCCTTTGTCGAATGCATGCGTAATCTGGCCTGTTCGGGGGCTCGCGCCTTGGC
>CAZXKR010000193.1:0-3737 GCA_964641305.1 uncultured Puniceicoccaceae bacterium
GAGCTCGAGCTTCAGGTGGAAGTTATTCACCGGGTAGCCAAGGAGGTGTTTGCCGCCAAGGGAGCGAAGGTGAAGTACTTGGTGGGCACGATGATCGAGATTCCGAGAGCGGCCTTGACTGCCGACGAGATAGCCAAGACAGCCCAGTTCTTTAGCTTCGGGACAAACGATCTTACCCAGACTGCTCTGGGTATGAGTCGCGATGACTCCGGGAGCTTCTTGTCCAATTATACCGAACTTGATATCTTGGCTCAAAATCCCTTCGCCAGTGTCGACCAGAGTGGCGTAGGCAAGCTTATGGAGTCTGGGGTAAAGCTTGGCAGGAAAGGCCGGCGGAATATCAAGCTTGGAATCTGTGGAGAGCACGGAGGAGACCCCGAAAGCGTCAAGTTCTGTCACAAGATTGGTCTGCACTACGTCAGTTGTTCTCCTTACCGTGTGCCCACGGCTCGTCTTGCAGCCGCTCAAGCCGCAGTTCAAGGTTAATCAACGTTGAAATTTGGCTTTAAGCCTGAAAAATTCTTATATTTTTGCGGGTCGGTCTCCTTTGCGAGATCGACCCGCTTTCATTTTCGGGGTTATCGTTGGTCTGATCGGTTCCCGTGTTTGAGGTAAGCGAAAAGCCCAGACGAGTGGAGCGGGCCTTTTTGGTTTCGGTCGTCAGGCACAAGGAAGAGGAGGCACGGGCATTCTCTTTGCTGGATGAGTTGAAGGAGCTTGTGGAGAACCTTGGCATCGAGGTTATCGGTTCTAATTTAGCTCGGGCTCGAAAAACTTATCCGAAGTTTCTGCTTGGCAAGGGCAAGGTTCAGGAAATCCTTGACCTTGCGCAGGCTTCCAATTGCGACGTCATTGTTTTTGATAATGAACTGACTCCCGGACAACAGAGGAATTGGGAAAAAGAAAGCAAAGGAGCGGTAATCGATAGGCACGAGGTAATTATCGATGTCTTCGCTGATCGCGCCCAAACTCGCGAAGCCGTTCTGCAAGTGGAATTGGCTCGCCTCGAATACTCCTTGCCTCGTCTTCGTCGTGCTTGGACTCACCTCGGTAGGCAACGTGGGGGCGGAGTCACCCAGCGTGGCGAGGGAGAAGCTCAAATTGAGTTGGACCAACGAATGCTGCGAGACAAGATAGCTTCAACCAAACGAGAACTCGTTCAGGTGATTCGCCAACGTACCGTGAGTCGTAAGCGCCGTCGCCGCGTGCCTGTGCCGACCGCGTCCATCGTTGGCTATACCAACGCTGGGAAATCCACGTTGCTCAACAAGTTGACTGGCTCCGACATCTATGTCGCCGACAAGCTTTTCGCCACTTTGGATCCGACCAGTCGAAAAATGACTTTGCCTTCCGGTCGCGGACTTGTCCTCACCGATACGGTCGGTTTCGTAAGGAATCTACCGCACCGTTTGGTGGATGCGTTCAAGGCGACGCTCGAGGAGGCTTTAGTCGCCGATTTCCTCGTTCACGTGGTTGACCTTTCTTCCGGGGAGACCGTCGACCAAATGGAGACGACGCTTGAGGTTCTCGACGAATTGGGGATTGTTGAAAAAAAGATCATCACCGTTTTCAACAAGGTCGATTTGGTAGATGACGAGATCGAGCGCGCTTCTGCCCGTTTCAAGGTGCCCGACGCCATCTTTGTAAGTGCGACGACGGGGGAAGGACTGGAGGGGTTGACCACTGTTTTTGAGGATACATTGAGGGAAGGTTTCGTGGAGCGAGAATATCTTGTGCCTCACGATCGCTATGATCTGGTTGCTCGACTACGGCGGGCGGGTTCTATCCGAAAGGAAGAATCAAACGAAGACGGGGTTTTCCTAGTGGCTAGCCCTGCAGATTCGTTAATTCCCGTTATGGAAGCGTTCCGTTCGAAGTCGAACGATGGACTCTAGTCCGTGTTGCCGTGGAGTGAACGGCAACTATTGCTAGCTGTTTTTTTGGCGAAGCCAGTCTACCCAAGTTACCCTCAGCATTCCGGCGGCGAGCCAGAAGACTCCTGTAATGCAGAATGAGGTATAGGATGCGACCAAGCCAATCATGTCGGGATCGTTCGACGGTACGTGAGACTTGAACACCTCACGCATGAAAATAAAGAAAGCCACCGTTAGAATAGCATCTATGACGCGACCGTTTCTTGATATCAGCTTAGTTTCTTGTTGTTCTTTGCTCATTGGATAGGAGGATGAAAATGTTAGGATGTTGCCTGCGGGTCAAACCTTATCCTCCTTAATTTACCTGACTCAATATGAGTTGCTTGATTTCGCTAATGGATAGTTTGAGCAGTTCGGAGGCAGCCATCCGGTTGCTCGGGATGGCGGGAAGGGAATCCAGTTTTTCTCTTAGGATCAAATTGCGGTTGGCCGCGACTTCGTCCACGCGATCGATTGGAGTGAAGTGGGGTGCGGAAGCAAGTGCTTTTGGGCATTCGCGAATAATTTCTCGTATGGCGATTACCGATTCGGCAAACCGGTCCAATTCCGCTTTGGTGTAACTTTCGGTTGGCTCGACCATCAAGCCGTAGACCTCCGGAAACGCGACGGTGGGTGCGTGGAAACCGAAATCCAGAAACAGCTTGCCTACCTGTGGTATGGCTTGGGCTCTGGGAATTCCCGCAGCCTCTATGCTCGCGAAATCCTCTTCATTCAGAGTGAGAATGAATTCGTGCATGCGTGGGGTGTCGATGGCGCCTGTAGGCAGGGTTGGGTAGCTTTTCCCCAGTTTTTCGAATAGATAGCGTGAAGAGAGTACGGCTAGAGCGGACATTCGGGGCACACCTTCTTTCCCCAAGCGGAGCAGATAGGCCAGTGCCCTTACTTTGTGTCCGAAGTTTCCGTGGTGACGATGAAAGGATCCGATCGACTTCTCCGTACGAACTTGGTGCAGCAATCCATCTTCGTTTCTCACCACCTGCGTACCTGGCAAGTATGCGGCCAAACGTTGCGAAACTGCCACGATCGCATCGCCCGGTCCTCCTCCGCCGTGAGGGATGGTCCAAGTCTTGTGGAGGTTGTTGTGTACGGCGTCGACTCCCAGAGCTCCCAAGTCCACTTGGCCTGCGATGGCGTTCATGTTTGCACCATCCATGTATACGAGACCTCCCGCAGCGTGCACCTTGTCGGCGATTGCCTTGAAATCAGTCTCGAAGACACCCGAGGTGTTGGGGTTGGTTATCATTACGCCGCAGAGGCGTTTGCCGTGAGTGGCGAGCTTGTTGTCAAAGTCTTCCGGATCAACCCGTCCGTCAGGCAAGGCTTCCAAATGCACGATGCCGGTCGCCGGGTCGAAGCCTGCCATAACTGCGGTGGCAAAATTGGTGCCATGAGCGGATTTCGGGATGAATACGACATCGCGATCATTATCGAGGCAGTCCCGATGGTAGGCTTGAAAAAGCTTCAGTCCGACGAGTTCTCCTTGGGCTCCCGCCACCGGCTGAGTCGTTACTGCGGGCAAACCGGTGATTTTTGCAAACCACTCCTGGATGGCATAAAGAACCTCTAGCGGTCCTTGGACGTCTTCGACGGGAGCCTGTGGGTGAGCCTCGGAAAAACCAGGAAGTCCCGCTGCCCAGTCGTTCACCAAGGGGTTGTATTTCATGGTGCAGGAACCCAGAGGATAGCAGGCGTCGTCGGGGCTGACGTTTAGCTCGGCGAGCTTCCCGTAGTAGTCGCGAATTTCGGCTTCGGCGATTTCGGGTAGCCCAGTTGGTCCTTGACGAAGTTTATTTGTCTGGAGCT
>CAZXKR010000194.1:0-3726 GCA_964641305.1 uncultured Puniceicoccaceae bacterium
AGGTAGACGAAGAAGGGCTTGTCTTTGTTCTTCTCGATAAAGCTCACGGCACGCTCCGTGTACTGCGTGGTTAGCAATTCCTGATCTTTGGCCGTGACCTTGGGATTGATGACTTGGTTCTTTTCTATGAGGGGAAGATGTGGCCATTTTTTGAGGCGTTCTTTCATCGGTAGGTGTAGTACGCCGGGGTGGTAGGGCCACATATCGTTGGAGTAGGGGAGTCCGAAGTAATCGTCGAACCCGTGTTGCATAGGCAGAAACTTCTCGTGATGTCCCAAATGCCATTTCCCATAGCAAGCAGTGGCATAACCCTTTTGTTTGCAGATTTCGGCTAGAGTGACCTCGTTCGCATTGATTCCGTGCGAGGATTTCGGGCCCAGAGCTCCAAGAATCCCTACTCGTACATTGTAGCATCCCGTCAGAAGGCCTGCTCTTGAAGCCGAGCATACCGCCTGTGTAACATAGAAATCAGTGAACTTTCGACCTTCCTCGGCCATGCGGTCGAGATGCGGGGTCGGATAGGCTTTGGCCCCGAATGGACCGATGTCGGCATAGCCCATGTCGTCAATGAAGATGACCACCACGTTGGGCGTCTTATCGGCATGGATGGAGGCGGTGGCTACTAATGCGAGCAGGGAGAGGAAAAGGTGGTGGAGGTTCTTCATGTGGCGTTCGTTGATTTGGGTTTCTTGAAATACGCGGATGGGCCAAAGCCAAGTCCGGGGAGCATGGAGCTGCGGGGTTATTTTGTCCGACGCGTGAGGTCCGCGAGGGCTGCTTGCAGGACGGGATCGATTCCTTTCCTGAGATCTGCTTTTGTGTTCAGGACTTCCTCATGGACGGGGATACCCTTAGCCTCGAAGCAGACCATTTTAGGCGAATAGTATCGTTGGTAGGAAAAGGTGTAGCGCCAGCCGTTCGACAGTTTTGCCTCGAACATGTTGGAGAAGATGCCGTTGGTGTGGTCTCCTATGATGCGTACGTGAGGCAGTTCCTTCATCACCATGGCGAATACGTCGGCGGCGCTGAAGGAGGCGTCGTTGGTGAGCAAGACGACGGGTTTGGTGAACTGCGTTTTTCCCAGGGGTTCTAGATTCTTGGTCTTGACCGGACTGAAGTCATCGGCTCCGGGCCCCTTTTTCGTTCTTCTGTGGTGACCGATTCGTGTTTTGTCCGCAAAGCGTCCGGCAATGAGGTAGACCATGGCGTCGGTTCCCCCGGGATTGTCGCGTATATCGATAATGAGCCCATCCAGTCCGGCGAACCCCGCAAAGATGCGGTCAAGGGCGTCGTTTGCCTTCTGCTTCGAAAGGCCCTCGAACTCCAGGATGCGCAGGTAGCCAAGCTTGTCCGACTTGGCGTGTCGGAACAGTTTGGTATCGTCTTCGACCTTGTCGAAGCCATTCCCTCTGAGATTCTTGTTGGTCAGCTGAAAGAGTTCTTTGACGAGTTGTTCAGAGGGAAATTCGCGATAAAACTGTGGTTCTTCTTCCGGGTTGTACTTCCCTTTGTGGCCCCCGCGTGCCTTCAGGTTGACGTGGCCGTCCTTCAGTGGGGCGAGCATTTCGCAGATTATACCGAACAATTCCTTATCTGTTGTGGCCTCGGTTACCTTCGGACGGAAGGTCTCGTATTGTTTTTTCCAGTCGACTTCACGCAGCTCGAAGAAGGCATATCGTTTGTGGAAAGTTTGCCACAGTTCTTCGAAGTTTGCCTCGGGGTCCTTGGTCCCTTCTTTTTTCTTTGGCTTTGCCTGAAGGTCGAGACCGCCCGCTAGCAACAGGAGTAGGGATACGGTTGCGCTAAGATACTTCATGTTGGTTTTTCGTCACCCTCAATTATTCTGCCGGAGGTACCGGCGCAAGCTTGGCGTGATTTTTTTTAACCTGCTTGCGAAGACCTTGGAAAAGTTTTACGGGATAATCCCGCTGTGCCCAGTTGACGAGGAAGTCGGGCAGCGATCCTCCCGGGTTGGAGAGGGTTTCGAGGACGACGTGAAGTCGCCCTTCCTTCAAGGGGGTGATTTCGTACCGGGTGTACTTCAAGTTTACTCTTACGCCGACCGTCTTTGGCGCTTTGGGGTGCAGTACCGAACGCATATCGACGTAGACTTTGCCCGTGGTCGCGTCGCGTCGAGTCCGGGCTTCGTACACTATGTCGCGGTCACTGGCGGGAAAGGGCGAGTCGAAGGCTTGGTAAAAGATCTTGTGAAAGTCTGCCTTCTTCTCGATCAAGTGGCCTTTGTCGAAGTTCTCGATCCATTCTTTCCAATGGGCGGAGTCCTCGATCACGTAAAGCAATTTTCCGATTGGAGCCGTTACTTGACCCTCCCCTCGAAAGGCCACCATTTTCCCAACGTCTTTTTCATAGACCGTTACGCCATCATCAGTATCGACCTTCTTCCAGCCCGCGGGAGCCGCTTGGGTCGTCGATAGGGCCAAGAGCAGGCAACCAGGCAAGGCTCGGAGCTTTTTCATTTTGCTTTTTTCAGTACTTCAGCCAGTTTTACCTTGGATCCATTCCTTCGTTTGCTTTCGTCGGCGGCCTCCATGAAGGCATAGATCGCGAGCGACTCCTTTGGCGAAACCGGCGGCTTGCCCGTTTGAAAGAACGTGATGATTTCCTTCACCAAAGGATCGTAACCGTCATATCCACCTACTCCAGCCTCTCCTTTTGTGCCAACGGCTTTTCCACCGTATCCTTTGCCTTCGCGAAAAATGCCGACTCGGTTTCCCGTCCATTGGCCAATCACTTCAATTTTGCCTTCCTCCGTCGTCCCTCGCTTCACTGAAATACAGTTGGGCCCCATAACGGTAAATAGCGATTCGACACCATGTATGCCATACCAGAAAAGATCCGGGTGATGCGGTTCAAGCGAGCAAGGCGAGTGGGTCTCACAACGGGTCACTTCCCCAAGCGAGCCAGCACGTGCCGATTGGGTAGCCTTTGCGAAGCGAAGAGAGGACGAAGTGAAGACAGGAACCTTCCTTTTTTCGGCAAGTTCGAATATGGCGATTGCGTCCTTCAGCGATCCCGCCAAGGGCTTGTCGATAAACAAGGGTAAACCTGCCTCGATGACTGGTTTTGCCTGCTTTAGGTGCGGACGTCCGTCAACGCTTTCGAGCAACACGGCGTCGACCTCTTTGCACATCATCTCGATGCTCGGGTAGAGCTTTACGCCGAAGTCATCCACCAGAGCTTTCGTAAAACGGTCTATCCTGTCCCGACTCGACGGGATGTCGGGGCTACCTCCCTTGAAAGCCGCTACCACTTTTCCACCTGGGATGTGTTTGGGGTGCTTCTCGTCGTTAAGGATTTTTGTAAAGGCTACCACATGAGAGGTGTCCAGTCCGATAATCCCAAGCCGAAGTTCTTTGATGGCGTAACCATAGCTCAGCATGGAGGCGAAAAGAATACTGAAAAACATAGATTTCATGCTAACCTTCTTTGACTGTGATTCGTTGGAGGCAAGCAAAAGGGCTTGCCAGCGATGAGGAATAGAGAACAGGGTAATTGCTAAACTCAATACCGAAATCATATGAACGAAGCTATTTTTACTACCCGTCGAGGATTCCTCAAGCACTCCGCTGTCGCAGGAGTTGTCGCAAGTGCGCCCCAAGCAATTAGGGCGGCCAACAAGGCAAGCAATCAGTTGCGGGTGGGCGTGCTTGGTCTGGGCCGGGGCGTGGCTCACGTTCGTCGCTTCGCCGAAACCTCGAATGTTTC
>CAZXKR010000195.1:0-3716 GCA_964641305.1 uncultured Puniceicoccaceae bacterium
AAGTCGAGTACCTCGAGAGCGCTTTGCTCGCAGGATTCCAATTTTACTTTTGGAGCCATATCGGCTTCTAAGGCTTCCTGCCAGCGTAGGGCGCAAAGGCACCAGCAGTCACCTTCCTTTAGGCCGGGGAAAGAAAACTCGGGTCTCGGTGTGCTCAGGTCGTTCCCGGCCATCTTGCTGAAGGCGAGAAATTCCTCGGTCATTACGGTGCAGACGACATGTCGCCCGGTATCGCTTTCGTCAGTTTCGCAACTGCCGTTTCGATACCATCCGGTCTTTAGTTTCTTGCAGCAGGCTTGCAGGGACGTCCCTAGAACGTTCAATGGACTATTCTTTATCGGCGCGATCATTTTACGATCAAGGAATCAAAGGCTCTTGCCGACAAGCGCAAAAACCCTTTTTTGAAAGGTTCCATGAACTCAGACAAACCCGACGTCCTCTTTGCTCGACCGCTTTACAGTTATTCACTGGATGAGGTGGCCGGCTTTTGTGAGGCTCACAAACTATGGGAGGCTGAGGATACTGATGCCTTGCTGAGTGCTATCGCCCCGACCTGTCGGGCGGCAGTCACTCGGGCTGTCTTCCCGGAGGACTGGATGGATAAACTACCCAACCTAGGAATCATATCTGTTTGCGGGGTAGGGTACGAAGGGGTGGCCGTTGAGGCGGCCAAGGAACGCGGCATAGTCGTGACGAATACTCCCGGCATTCTCACCGAGGAGGTGGCGGATTATGGTGTGGCCTTGATGTTGGCGGTGGCTCGTCGGCTTGCGATGGGAGATCGTTATGTTCGTGACGGGCGTTGGCCTAGAGAGGGAGCCATGGAATATGGTCGGCGCGTGCATGGGAGTCGTCTCGGAATCCTTGGGTTGGGCCGAATCGGTCTTGCCTTAGCCCATCGCTGCAAGGCTTTCGGTATGGAGATCGGTTATCACAACAGAAACCTCCGAAAGGACGTCGAGTACGGTTACTTCGAGGATGCGGTGTCTCTTGGCCGTTGGGCGGACTTCTTCGTGATTGTCACTCCCGGGGGAGAGGGTACTCGCAACTTGGTCGATGCCGCCGTCATCGATGCTATCGGTCCTGAAGGTGTTTTGGTGAATATCGGGCGAGGACAGACGGTGGATGACGC
Source organism: uncultured Puniceicoccaceae bacterium (assembly GCA_964641305.1). Taxonomy (GTDB): domain Bacteria; phylum Verrucomicrobiota; class Verrucomicrobiia; order Opitutales; family Seribacteraceae. The sequence continues at coordinate 1,133 of CAZXKR010000195.1, forward strand.
CGCTCTCATCTCGGCTTTGCGCGAGGGGCGTCTCGGGGCTGCGGGCCTAGATGTGTTTTCCGATGAACCGAACGTGCCCGATGAATTGATCCGGATGAGGGACAACGTAGTCCTTCAACCACACCAAGCCAGCGCCACTCATGATACGCGGAGGGCAATGTCTCAACTGTGCATGGACAACGTCCAAGCTTTTCTCGAGGGTTCCGATCCCCTCACCCCCATCGATTGATTGCGTTGGGTCGGGAAGTTTTCAGACCTTCGTGCAGAATTTCTAATCGCGAGAAGACGATTTCTTGAAATATTTTTTCTTCTTGGCGAATTTTTTGAACGGGCGAGGTTTCCTTTTGCCCATCGGTCTACTGTCGTCCTTGCTGATGTCTAGTTTATTTCCGCGCACCCAAATCTTTCTTAATGCCTGAAAAGCATCCTTGGGCATGCTCTCCGGTAATTCGATGAAGCTGTGTTCCTCGAACATGCGAATCTTGCCCATGTGTTTTGGTTCGATGCCCGCTTCGTTTGCAATGGCTCCCACAATGTCTCCTTTTCCGACCCCATGGCTTTCTCCCACTTCCAGTCGAAAGCTTTGCATGGAGAGATCTCCACTTTGAAATCGAGATTTCCCTCTAGGTCCATCACTTCTCCGACCCCTGTCTCCCCATTCCCTGTCACGCTGCTTCGGTTGTGGAACAGCCTTGAGATAAAAGGGTTGGTTTCCGGATTCCAAGAAGGCCATGGCGGCAGCAATCGAAAGAGGGTCAGCGTCTTTTTCTTCGAGGTATTTTTCCAAAACTTCCTTGTAGTCGCTTAGGTCTTTGGCCAAGGTTTCATCGAGCCGAGCAAATAAACGCTGCATTTTTCGTTCGTTGAGCTCCTTGGTCGAGGGGAAGGTATACTTTTCCAACTTCGAGCGCACGGTACGTTCAATTGCCTTAAGAATTCTATTTTCCCTTCCATTGATGAAGATAATGGCATCTCCTTGGCGACCTGCTCGGCCCGTGCGACCGATCCGGTGGATGTAGGATTCCACGTCGAAAGGCGCATCGTAATTGATTACGTGACTTATGCGGTCGACGTCCAGACCGCGAGCTGCGACGTCCGTGGCAACCAAAATGTCGATTTTCCTGTTCTTGACTCTGGCGAGTGTTTTTTCCCTTAGGTTTTGGGCCATGTCGCCATTTAGCGCTTCGGCGGCGTAGCCTTTCCCCTGTAGGCTTTCGGCTATTTCGGAGGTGGCGTTTTTGGTACGAGAGAAAACCAGAACAGCATCAAAATCTTCCACTTCTAGAATGCGAATCAAAGTGTCGGTCTTCTCGGGGTTTCGCCTTTGTATGAAACGTTGACGAGTGTTCGATGCCGTAGTCGCTTTTACTCGGATGGTGATTTCTGCGGGGTCTTTGAGGTACTTGTCAGCCAGTTTCTTGATTTGCGAGGGCATGGTGGCCGAAAATAAGGCGGTTTGCCGTTCTTCGGGCATCTGTTCCAGTATCCATTCGACGTCTTCAATAAAACCCATGCTGAGCATCTCGTCCGCTTCATCCAGAATCAGGGCCTTAATCTTATCCGTTTTCAGCGTCCCTTTGCGGAGGTGATCCATCATCCTGCCGGGCGTGCCGACGACGACGTGAGCTCCCTCCCTCAATCCTTTGATCTGTCTTCTGTACTCGTCGCCACCGTAAATGGAAAGGGAGCGAAAGTTTTTCATCCGCTGCCCGAAGGTTTCAAAAGCCTCGGCAACTTGTATGGCCAATTCTCGGGTCGGAGCTAGGCACAGGATCTGTGGCCCACCGGCTCTAGTGTCGAGGTCGGACAAAAGTGGCAAAGCGAAAGCGGCGGTCTTTCCCGTTCCGGTTTGGGCCACTCCAAGTAAATCCCGACCTTCTGCCAAGTAGGGGATGGCCTCTGCTTGGATCGGCGAGGGGGTTTCATAGCCAATCGCCTCGATTGCCTCCCTAATCTCGGGGGACAATGGTAAGTCGGAAAAAGTGCCAACGGCTTGCTCGGATGAACTGCCTGTCTCTTCGTTGTTCATTAGTCTACTGATGCTTTTTTATACGATGCGGACAGCCGTTCCTGGATTTTCGAAAAATCACTTTTTTAGACACCCACTTGTTTTCCCTATCCACAAGCAGATGTTTATGGATAAGTCTAATAATCCTTTCTTATGACATGCCTCGTTGCAAATTACGAGACTGAAAGAGAACTCTCCCAAAGCATCTGTTTCCGTCACCAGCCAAGTTAGTCGCATTCCTATCGAAAAAAGGTTGCCGGAGACTTTGGCAAATCAACTTTATGGCCCGGCCCGCTGGGTTGGTCTTTTTATTCCTCTTCCTCTTTGGCGTTTTCCTTTTTTGGCTTTGCCGGCTCTACAACGGTAAGATGAAGATGGTTGGTTTTGTTGACGAGATAATCGCCTCGGGATTTGGCAGTGAGGAAGGAATACGATGCGAGACTTTCTTTGGTGGCGTTGGCTTCATCGGTTGCGAACACTTGCAATTGAAACGCATGATTGACCGGTTCCGAATCCTTTGAGGCTCGCAGGGTGATGGTGGCGGTCTTTGCCTTTGCGGAAGCGTTGGCGTCTTCG
>CAZXKR010000196.1:0-3706 GCA_964641305.1 uncultured Puniceicoccaceae bacterium
CCTTCGTAGCCTCCCACGTCGGAGTAGGTCTTGGTGCCGCTTCCTTCTTCGAAGCGGAACCATGCGGTCATGTGCTCTTCGTTGGGGATCGGCGTACGAACTAGGTAACTCGCGTTTACGTCGAGAGTACCGAAGATGGAAGGCAAGGTGAGGTGAATGGTGTCGCCGGCGTCTATGGTGCCCGCGCTACCAACGAATGCGGTGGCGTAAGCGAGAATGACGCGCCCGCCCGTTCCCTTGGCCTCGAGAGCGCCCTTGTTGATGATGCCTTGGCCTCGGATTTGGAGGGTGCCGCCGTCCCCGTTGGAGGAGAAGGTGGCGGTCGTGCCGTCGTCGCGACCGAGGGTCACCATGCCGTCGGATTCTATGGATACCCCGGAGTCGGCTACGTCGTGTGCCATGTTGGCCTTGATCACGATGCCCGAACCGTTGGTTTCCTTGAGTACGAGAGCGTTGGAACCGCTGACTACTATCTCCACGTCGGCCGCGATGTCGATCTTCTCGAACTCGAATACGGCGGCGTCGATGTCCTTGCCGTTGAAGTTGTAGCCGCCCATTATTTGGCCTTGGCCGTGCTTGCCTCCGTAGTGGAACCAAGATGCGCCGCTGGTGTCGAACACGAGCTTGCCGGTGGTGTATTCCAAGGTCTTTTCGCCCATGTCGCCGATTACTGCGATGGAACCGTTGCCTGCGTCGACGTCGCCGAACACGACTTCCTTTGTCGTGTGCAAGGCGATGCGCCCGCCGCCGCCGGCTACGCCGTTGCCGGCGCCGCCCTTGGCGTGAAGTTGACCCGAATTGGATATGTACTCGCCCTCTATGCGGATGGAACCGCCGGAACCCGATCCGCTGGTGGAAACGGATCCGTCGCCGCCGTTCGCAACGATATTGGAGGTCGAGCTAATGGTCACGTCTCCGGTGCCGTGCGCCTGAAGGCTGATCGAGCCTCCACCGCCTGCTCCCGAATTGGAACCACCGGAACCACCCACGGTGGCGTTGAGGTCGAAGTCGCCGTAAATGGCGGGGCTTGCGTCGCCCGTGCCGGGTCCGCCGTAGGAACCACCGGCTCCTGTAGCAAGTTGTCCACCTCCGGGACCTTCGCCTGCGCCGCTGGGTCCGCCACCCTTCCAGCCGCCTGCTATGGCGGTACTGTCGGTCGAGCCGGTGAGGGTGAAGTCGGCGCCAACTGTGATGTCGCCATGGTTGCGAGTGGCCAAGGTGAGAGAATTGGTTCCCTTGACCTGCACGATCACGGAGCCCGCCAAGTTGATTCGGTCGAAGGTGAAGGTGCATACCGCGTAGGAGTAATCCAAGCCGCCGGAAGATATGATCTTGTCCTCGACCGTGCCGAAGGCCAGACCGCTGCCGCTGGGACCACTGTAGAGAAGTGTGCCCGCCGAGGTGTCGATGACCACGGAACCCGTGACTGCCTCAAGCACGGCCATGCCGCCCTCGGTTGCTTCCACGTAGAGTGTGCCGTCGCCCGCCGCAGTTACGGATCCGTCCGCATTGGCGCCGCCCGAGATGTCGTATTGACCGGGAACGAGAGCCTTGCGGGAGATGAGAGCTATGCGACCACCGCCGCCTGCGCCGCCGTAGTAATCGTGACCACGCTTGCCGCCCTTTACGGAGAGGAAGCCGTTGTTGGTTATGTTGTTGCCCTCGATGCGTATGGCTCCGCCGGCTCCACCGCCGCCGTTGCCGCCGTTCCATCCGTTGGCAACGTTGCTGGCGTGCGCTAGCAAGGGAATGCCGCCGCCGTAGGCTAGAATCTGAACGTCGGTTCCGATGGTCACGGAACCGTTGCCGTCCGCCGAAAGCTCGATGGCTCCACCACCGCCGCCACCTGCGCCTGCTCCGCGTTCGCGTTGCTGTCCGCCGTCCCACCAACCGCTGGACCCGGAACCACCGCCTCCTCCGAGGAGGGCTTCCAGTTTGCGGTCGCCGTAAGTGAGTCCCGCCACGACGTTGCGGTCGTCATTGGGTCCCGTTGTGCCTTGGCCGGCATAGGAACCACCGCCACCGGTGCGTTCCATCTCCCAAGCCGTGTTGCTGAAACCGCCGCCGCCGTTCACCACGGTGGTGCCGCCGAGACTGGTGGGCTCTCCGCCCACGCGGCCTTGGCCGTTTTGATCATAGGATTCACCACCCGAGCCGCCGCCGAGTACGCCTATGCCGCCGGGACCGCGTCCGCCTACGCCCGATTGGGGCGAGGTTTCGGCTCCCGTGCCGTCGCCACCGGAAGCGTTGAGATCCACGAGGATTTCGATGTCTCCGTTGCTCTCGGTCTGGAGAGAAAGCGGGTTGGCTCCCGTGAGCACTACCTGAAGGTTACCCGATAGCTTTATGCTGTCGAACTTGTATTCCGCCTTCTTGTAGGCGAGGGTGTCGCCGAGAGGGGAAGTCCAAGATTTCTCCTCCACGGTTCCCGAGCCGGAACGACCCGAGCTGTGCTCCCAAGTGGCTGCCGAGGTGTCGAAGGTGAGAGTGCCGTAGCTGAACTCGAGCTTGTTCTCGGTTACGAAGGTGTCGGTGAGGTCGGCCCAGTCGGAACCCTTGGTGTTGGTGCCGAATACCCGGAAGTGGTAGGTGGTGTTCTTGACCAAGTTCTCCAAGAGGGAGATTTGCTCCTTTTGACTGGAGATCTTTTCGCCGTTGGAGAGGGTGGAGAAGGACCAGAGGCCGTCCTGATTCAAGTCCAGCGGCTTGGCTATGACCCGGCTCGTGGGTCCTGCGCCTGCGGGGGTCTTGATCGTCAGTTCCTGATTGGAACCACCGCCGTGCTCCCCGTGGCCGGAGGCGAACATGTAGTCGCCCGCCGCAAGAGTGACGGTCTTGTAATGGTTTCCGCAGCAGTTTTGCCTGTCGGCGAGGCGCTCGTCGCCGTTGGCTCCGGAGCGGGAGAATATGCCGTCCTGATCGAGATCGAGCCAGAGGGTGCCTCGGTCGTCGTTGCCTTGGATGCCGAATTCGTAGTCGCCGGTCACCTTGGCGGTGAATGTGCCCTCGAAGAGCGACATGTAGTTGTCGTGGTGGTTGATCCCGTGTCCGTGGTTCCTCCAGTCGTTGTCGTTGTTGAAATCGTAACCGCGGTTGCCGGGACCTGCCTTGAGCACGCTCTGGCCCGATGGGCTCAAGGCGATAAGACCGCCGTTGTCGGAGAAGTCGAAGTAGGCGGCGTTGGGCGTGATCATGAAGCCCTTAACCGAAAGCTGATTGGAGTTCTTGACTACGGAGTATATATTACCGATCTCGGCCTTGTTCGACCAAGCTACGGTGTTCTCGCCACCGTCGGAGAGTCCCCAGTAGACGGATACGTCGACCCCGGCCGCCTGCTCGGAGAAGTCGACGGGAATGCCGTAGCTGTTGGCGGGGTTTTTGTATGGGTGAGCGGGATTCTGGTAGGTGAGACCCCACTTGTGGGCGAGGTAACCCTCGATTTTCTCCACTTGGTCCATGGCCAATGCCTTGTCATAGAAGAGAATTTCGGCGATCTTCCAGTAGCCGCGCTCATTGAAGGTGGTGGTGCCGTCGTGGCGTGCTCCGAGGGTCACGCGTCGATCGGTGGCGGGCATTACGGCGCCGGTGTCGTCGATTTCATACTCTTGGCGACCATCGCCGCGCTGGAGACGCTTGAGACCGTCGTAGCGCACGGTCCAGAAGTGGTAGCCGTCCTTTTGGTTGACGTAGGGGTTGCCTCCGGGGT
>CAZXKR010000197.1:0-3700 GCA_964641305.1 uncultured Puniceicoccaceae bacterium
AAAGTTCAAGTCCTCGACTGCAATGAAGTCGCCGTAGTACTTGCAGAGACCCTTTGCCTCTATCATTGGTGTGGGATGTGCTATTGATTCTGACATAATTGTTTGGTTTACGGAAAAGTTTTTAGAAGTATTATTGCGATGCCGGATGTAAGTTTTGTTTAACTTTCACTTGCACCGAGCGAAAAATCACTATGGGAAAATTCTTTTTTTACAGGGATGGTATTAATTCAGTAGCGAATAAACAACTCAGCGATGCACAGGGTATTCTCTTTGGAGAAATTATATGTTTAAGCTGATTCAGGGGCGGTCCCGCAACTTTTCCTAAATCGTTAGTTCAACTAATGTCGGTTTCACGTTACTTGGAGTTTATGCGATTTTCACTACCAGAAACGGAACTTTTTTCCATTGGCAAGAAGAAAAGCTTTGCATAATCTCGAAAAAAATTACCCCTTATTATTTTAGATTATGCCTATCCCTTTAATTAAGGTTTATCAATTCGTCTCTTTATTTGGTGTTTTCGGTGCCTTATTATTGTCTGTGAACTCGCTCTCAGCTCAACACTCAATGGGTGAGTTTTTAGATAATTCCGCCCTTGAATGGCCTTTGCGAATGGATGATTTGGACGGTCCCACCATTCGGGACTATCGTCAGCGTTCCTTTCGTGCTCCTTTGTTATTCCCGGTTCCTTTTGATCCTTTTGCACGTATTGATGCGGGTGATTCTTCTTTTGTTTCCCTCCGAAGATTGCGAAGCAACCCATCCCTCGCCGGAAAGTTTCCTCGGAAATTGCCAAAAGTTTTCGGAATCGTTGATCTGGAAAGCATCAAGAAAATGCCATCTGCTTCCGTTGCTACGACGTCACCGAGTTCAGAGCTTGCTGAGCGGGTGCGGAAGATAGAACAGCAACTTCTTGGGACAGTTAGCCCAAAGGTGGCTCGGCCCGGAGACGCTCAATTGGCCGCCTTTCTCGATAAAGATGACGTGACTTTGCACGAGCAGGCCGAAGAGTTGGCAAACCTTCTGGAAAAACTTTCGACAAAACCATCTGAGGTCAGGCGTCTGGTCCAAGCCGTTCCTTCCCCTAAGCTTTCGGATGTTTTGGTTCCCGAGTCGCCGCCTACGAGACCCTTGCTGCCCAATCTTCGTGGCAGTGCCTTCCGTTCCCAAAAGAACCTCCCTCTCCCTGCCGAGCGTACACTCTCGGATCTCGGTTTTAAAGCTGAAGGCCGTTCCGAGTCTCCTTTGGGTTCCATCCTAAAGCTGAGTGCGAACGTTGATTTGCCCGGCGGTGGTGTTCGTCCCGCGCAAGCTTCGGAATTTTACGTAACCACCAGGAACGTTCAGGAATTGTTGAGTCAGCTCAAACTGCAAGATGCGGTTGCTGCCGAAGTTTCCACCCTAGTTGATCTTTGGGGCCGTTCGGAAAAGGATAAAACTGCCTATCCCGAAATTGCCTTGGGCGTTAAATCAATTCTCCTCGAGGCCAAGGTTCGCAGAACCCGGACTGATCCCTATGGTAAAGCCGCCGTGGCAGGTCTTTCTCCGGATGAGAAGTACTTTCTCATTGGTGTCGACAAGGACTTGGAGACCGACGTCGTCACCATTTGGTCGAAAGAAGTGAAGGTCAATCCCGGCGAGAACGAAGTCGAGCTTACGGCCAAAGACGTTATTTTCAGCAAGTAGTCCACTTTCATCCTTTTTTGCGGGAGATTTTCACCACTCTCGAATCTAAGGCTCGCCATTTTTGTGATAGGCGTTTTATTCACTTCCCCCTTATGAACATCCTTCCATTAGATATCCTCAAGCAAGCCGCCTCAGAGGCTCGCGGTCTTTCTATCGATGCTATTCACGCATGCAGTTCCGGTCACCTAGGCTTGCCCTTAGGGGCCGCTGAACTCGGGGCCGTTCTTTTCGGGCACGACCTTCAGGTGGATCCCTCCGATGCGGCATGGCTCAATCGCGATCGCTTTGTACTTTCGGCGGGACATGGCAGCATGTTTCTCTATGGATGGCTCCATTTGGCCGGGTTCGATCTTTCTCTCGAGGAAATCAAGAACTTCCGTCAATTGCACAGCAAGACGCCGGGACATCCTGAATTTGGTGAAACGCCGGGAGTCGAATCGACTACTGGCCCACTTGGTCAAGGGGTGGGCAATGCAGTGGGAATGGCCATAGCCGGCAAGATGGCTGCCGCCCATTTCAACACCCCCGAGCACGAAATCATTAACCATCAGGTCGTATGCTTGGCGGGAGACGGTTGCCTTCAGGAAGGAGTTGCCGCTGAGGCCGCGTCCTTGGCCGCGCACGTTGGCCTCGACAACCTTGTCCTGCTTTACGATTCAAATGACGTCACCTTGGACGCGATGGCCTCGGCAACTCAGAGTGAAAGCGTGCTGGATCGCTTCGCTGCCTATGGTTTTGAGGTTGAGCGCTTGGAAGACGGGCATGACATGCAAGCTATTGCCGATGCCCTTGCTCGCGCTCGGGCAAATACGAACGGAAAGCCAACCTTCATCGAGATCAAGACCGTTATCGGCAAAGGAATTCCCGAAGTCGAGGGAACCTCGGCCGGACACGGGGAAGGTGGGGCCAAGTTTGCCGAGACCGCTCGTCAAGGATTGGGCTTGCCCGAGGAAACTTTCTTCGTATCGGACGAAGTTCGGGCCTACTTTGCCGAGCACAAGGAAAGGCAAATCACTCGTCGCCAAGCTTGGAATCAAACGTTCTCCGCATGGCAATCCGCCAATCCCGAAAAGGCAGCTCTCCTACAAAGTGGACTCTCTCGCGAATTGCCGGCTGACTTGATGGATCAAGTGCAAGTGTTTCCCGAGGATGCCAAACTGGCTACTCGGGCCGCCGGCTCTCAAATCATCAACGATTTGGCCAAAGCCCTGCCATTGCTAGTCAGTGGTTCGGCCGATCTTCACGGGTCGACCAAGAACTATCTCAAGGAGCAAGGTGATTTTTCCCGCGATAATCATGCCGGTCGCAACCTCCTGTTCGGCATTCGCGAACATGCTATGGGCGCGATCGTAAACGGAATTGGGTATTATGGAGTCTTTCGGCCTTCCGGGGCCACCTTTGCGGTATTTGCGGACTACATGCGCGGATCCGTTCGCATATCGGCTCTTGTGGGCCTGCCCGTCTTTCATGTTTGGACCCACGATTCAGTCGGTGTGGGCGAGGATGGTCCGACTCATCAACCGGTCGAGACCGTCAGCGGGTTGCGGGTCATACCCAATCTCGACGTCATTCGTCCTGCCGATCCCGAAGAAACCGCCGGAGCCTTTGTCGCGGCGGTCGAGCGTGCGGATGGTCCCACCGGCCTTCTCCTTACACGTCAAAGCGTACCTAATCTAAACGAGATCCCCGTTGCCGAGCGTCGTGCCGGCGTCTTGCGTGGCGGCTATGTAGCCCGTCGCGAAAAAGGTGATCTCGAACTCATCATTCTAGCCTCAGGAAGTGAACTTTCCGTCGCCCTTTCCGCCGCTTCCGAACTGGGCGAAACCGTTCGCGTCATCTCCATGCCATGCATGGAACGCTTCGATCGGCAGGACGACGATTACAAGCAATCCGTATTGCCTCGAAAATGCCGCAACCGAATGGCCGTCGAGGCCGGAGTGACTGGTCTGTGGTCAAAGTACGTCGGGCTCGATGGCGTAGTCATCGGTATTGACCGGTTCGGCATTTCCGCTCCCGG
>CAZXKR010000198.1:0-3695 GCA_964641305.1 uncultured Puniceicoccaceae bacterium
TGATTCATGGGGTGAACGCTATAGGGAACGTTGGATTACCGCCGCCGAGGCCGAGCATTTCTCCCAAGGGCGCTGCTGGGTTATCGAGTACTGAGACTGCTTCGGATATCTCTACCTGTTCTGTCATTTTCCATATCCTATTTCGCGAATGGCGTTCTCAAGGCGCTTTCGAATTACCACTGCTTCCCCTTTTGCGAGAGGTTTTCTTTCTTCGGGATCGATGGATACGTCGTGCAACTTTCCGTTTGAGTAGAGCTTGTAGCGTTGGTCGCGAACAAAGGCCTTTCCTCCCTTGGACTCTGAAAAAGCAAAGCTACGGGCGGATTTCTTCTTTTCGAGAAAACTGACGACAAAGCTTTTTCCATCTAGCTTCACTTCTTTAGGTAGTTGAGCCTTTCCGATTTCCGCTACAGTGGGAAGCCAGTCGCTGAAGTCCACAAGGTCTTCGCTCACCGAACCAGGTGCTATCGTCTTCGGCCAGTTTGCGATCAAGGGAACACGTGTCCCGCGATTATTTAGCAGTCCCTTCCCGCCGGGGACATTCCTTCCATTTTGGCGCACGACTACTTTTTCATATTCGTATTTCTTCCCCGATTTGCCCAAGTGTCGCAACTTGGAGCGTGCCGCAGTGCCGTTGTCGCCCGTAAAAAAAACGAGGGTGTTTTCTCGGAGATTCAATCTGTTCATAGTCGCCACTAGCTTGCCCACCATTTCATCCATCGAGGCAATCATTTCCCCATAGTTCATCCAGCGGTCCTTGCCTGGAGCATAGGGAACTTGCCACTTCAGGTCGTCGGTTACGTCGTGGGCCAGAGCCATGGAGTAGTAGGCGAAGAAGGGTTTGCCTTCCTTTTGACTGCGTTCCATGAAATCGGAGAGGAACTTGACGTAAAGATCGGGGCCGTACTCTCCTTCCAAGCCTTTCCGCACCTTCCCGTTCTGGTAAATCATCGGACTGTGAAAGCGGGCTCCCTCATGCCATCCGAACACGCTCCATGCGTCGAATCCCAATCGAGAGGGTTGTTCTGGATCTTTCTTAAGGAGCGTCATTTGCCATTTGCCCGCTACCGCCGTTGCGTAACCTGCGTCCTTCATAACCTGACCTATGGAACGCTTTTCTTCGTTTTTGGGGAACGATCCCCAACCGGCTTTGAAGCGAAAGGGGTAGCGACCTGTCATCAGAGCTATTCTGGAGGGGTGGCACACGGGCATGCTGTAGCAATGTTCGAACTTCATGCCGTTCCTTGCCAAGGCATCGATATTCGGCGTGGCAAAGGATTCTCCGCCATAGCAACCGATGGGCTCGCAACCGACGTCGTCGGCCAAGATAAGCAAGACGTTCGGTTTGCTTGTCCCTGCCGAGAAAAGGGTGCTTCCTAGCAGAAGGAGGCCGATGCAAAGGCCGTACGCTCGTTTTTTCATGAGGAATGGGTGCAAAATGGAGAATAGGCTCATTGATTTGTAACTTTCAGATTGTGAATAGCTTATGAGTTTTTGACTTATCGGAATCCTACGGATATCGTAGTCTTTTTCCCCTTGGCATCAGGTTTCAGCTTCTCGAGGGTTTTCCATTCATCATTATCCGGTTCGCCAACCTTCACGTTGTAGGTAGCGGTCGAATCGTAGATCGGTGGACGATAAAAATCTTCCCGACAGCGAAGAGAGTAAATCAGTTCCTTGGTCTTTGCGTTAATTACCTGGATGACGGGGTGGGCAAGGCCTTTTACCTTTATTTCGGGAAGATATGCGACAGGGGCTCTTTGATGGTTTTCGGTGAAGTGGATGGTCTTGGGCCATCCTGGAAACTGATCTTCAGGTTGCAGGTCGGAGGCATCTATGAGCAGGCGGTGACACTCCATTGTTATGGTGCCTTCGTTTCTGTTCATTCGAACGATGCCGTAACCGGACGACTTGTCGTGCAAGGTATTGAGGCGACCCTTACTTTTGGTGGGTGTCGGATTACCAATTGCATGTACCGTTAAGATGTTGTGGAGACCGTCTTTGTACTCTCCTGTATTAGGTAAACCTGCCGCGGGGCGATTGCGAACCGGGCGACCCTCTTTGTCCGGGAGCCAAGAGCGAGGATAACCCGCAGCGATGCTTGGAACGCAGAAGGAGTATCCCGCGTCACCCCATTGTTGTATGCCGTGATGCACTATAGATGGAAGATGCTGGTCCCCCGCGAAATGAAATACGAAACCTCTGCGCAACTCTTCGAGAGCTCGATTTCGTCCCGCCTGTGGCCAACCGTTGCTGTCGAGGTCTGCGACGATGTACTGTTGTCCACCGCCATGGTAATTCGCAAGGTTGCAAAATATGGTTTGAGACAGCGCCATTTTCATGTCCGTCCCTTTCCAGTCGCCCGCAAAGTGGCGAAGAAACTTTAGTTGGCGTTTCCCTAGTAGGACCAATCCTTCTTTGTCGATGGATTTGGTGTCGAACTTTGGATCGCGAATATGGTCGGGGCGTCCTTTCCATGAATTTACTTTTCCTGCCGGACCCGACTTGAACTTGCGGTCTTCCAGTACGGCGAGTCCGATTCGTCCGTAGATCATGTCCCCATAATAGACGCCTATGCCTTGCTCCACTGGCGTGGGGTCGAAGGGCGCCGGATGGTGAGCGGTTTGGGTTCGTTGCACGGCGTTCACAAAGTCGGGGTGCATGGCATATCCACCTGCTGAGTGCCCCTTCATTCCGCCGGAATCCCTGCCGCTTTGCCCCCAGATGTTTCCTTGGTAAACGTCGTGGTCGTCGGGTAGGGCAAGGGTCGGACGGTCACGCATCAAATCCCGAAAGGACCATCCCCAGAGGTATATCTTTCGAAGATAGTTCAGAACTGCGAGATCAACCGGATTGCGATGTATTCCGTATCCTCCGACGTCCTCGTAGATCTGGTCGCCCGAGAAAAAGAGGACGTCGGGATTCACAATCCCTACGTTCTTTACGAGTTTGGCGTTTGGAAAGGCGGTGTCCTTGTTTCCCGTGAACCCGGCGACAACGACTTCTTTTTTGTTCTCTGGATCTTTGCGAATAAACCCTTCGAAGTATTTCTCCTCGGCTTTCCCCTTTCGTTGCCTGTCTTGGAAAGCTATCCGGTAGGCAATGTCTCTCTTGTCGTTCCAATTCTCCACGCGGAAAGTGGCGGTGCGGGACAAGGGGTCGATTTCGGCTTTTGCCGTTTCCTTCCATCGTCCCTTTTCGTCTTTGGCGTCGAGTCGCAGCTTTTTCGATTCATTGGCCCCCAGAGGCGGCATTTGCGCGGTGAGCTTTAGCGTGCCGCGACTCAGCGTATGCATGGCGTATAGGATGGGCCCAAATGCGAGGTCGGGGCGAGCCTTCACCTTGTCGCCACTTAACTTCCAGTCGGAAAACCAAAAACGAGCCAGCTTAGTACCGCCCTTTCGGGAAGATTCCATCTCCATGTTGCAACCTATGGCTACGTTTCCGACCAAGGAATCGTTCTTGGGAATCTCCGATGAAAGTCGGCCAAGTTCGTTTATGCTACTGCTTTCAAATGCGATTATGCGAAGAGTGTAACCGTTGTCCTGTGGTTTGGGAATCGCCTCGAACCGGAGAGTTACGTCTTTCACCGAACTCAGTGGCTTTTCGGCAATGTTCTTCCCCAGGAACAGTTTCCCGTTTGTCTTTACACCTGCGGTCAACCCCTTTCCGAACAACAAGCTTGCCCGCGGGTC
>CAZXKR010000199.1:0-3691 GCA_964641305.1 uncultured Puniceicoccaceae bacterium
CTTACGGACGTACCAGAAAAATAGCCCTCGACCGTATGTATCGAGCCTTGAGCGAATATCTCATTCGCGGGATTCATACCAATGTTGGCTTATGCAAGTCCATCGTCGTAGACCCCTCCTTTCGTCAGGGAGAGGCAACCACCAGTTACGTCGAGGAATTCTTGAACAGAGCACCCAAAGAATTATTCGAACCTAAGTAAAACAAACCATGGCCACAAAAAAAAAGCTAGATGTCTCCGAAGACTTTTCCATCCCTACTCTGTCCGATGAGTCAACAGACCTCGGTGATATCCGAATCAACCACAGCGTTGTTGCAGGCATCGTCCGCTTGGCTACCAAATCGGTTCAAGGAGTGGTATCAGTAGGAGGTGGCGGAGTCGTTGAAGGAATCACTGATTTCTTTTCCAAAAAAGAATCGGAACGAGGAGTAAAGGTATCAGAAAGTCAAGGCGGTGGCTACGAAATCGAAGTTCGAGTGGTCTTGGAATTTGGAGTGGATTTGGCCAAGACGGGTTTTGCGATTCAAGAAAGCATCAGGGATCAGATTCTAGCTATGACTGGAAATCCCGCATCAAAAATTGATGTTATTATCGACGACATCAAAATGGACGTTTCTGAAAAGGATGAGTTGTCGGACTATGTTGACGAACAGTCAGCCGGCTAAACCTCTCCCGCCCAGAATTCCTTATGGAAATCATTTGCACCCAGTTTCTTCCTTCGGGAATATGGGAAATCACTTTCTCCGAGGCCATACGCGAACCCTTCTACCAAGCAGTCTCGGCTCTACTCTTTTTTTTACTCTTATTGCTGTATCTTTTAAGGAAGTTTCGACGCGAACTCATTCTCGCCTTTTCGGATGAAGAAGGAGCCGTACAAATTACCCCAAACGCACTTCACGAACTCGTCCGAAAATCTTGCGAAAATCTCGACGCAGTCCACTCCCCTACGACAAAAATCGTGCACATTCGGGGAAAACTTCGTCTACATGTTCGTCTCAGGGTAGACGCCGACTGTAATATCAAGGAAACTCGATCAGCCCTTCGCGAACGTGTTGAGCATGTCCTAGTTGGCAATCTCGGTCTTAAAAATTTCGGAGGAGTAGATGTCGTCGTCAAAGGTTTCCGTGAGAACAAATAGCCCCAAAAGGGATTAATGCCAACAAAAAGGCAGATGTTTAGTGGTTTGATCTGATCGCCATCAATCAGTTAACGACACTAAGCAGTCGATTTACCGACGAAGGGCAGGTTTTCCGATGGAGATCGATACGGGACGACCTCTAACCTCAGCGACCCAACCCTGATTCATTCGTTGCGTCCAGTATTCGGATTCAATCCAAGCGATACCGATAGGTTTACCCAACAAAGGCGAGTAACCACCGGATGTAACTCGCCCGACTGCAATATCCTCAAACACAATGGCGTCCCCCTCCCTAGGTATTCGACGGTCTTCCACGACATAATTTCCCAATCGTCCAGCTGGGCCATTGTCTTTTTCCAAGAGCAAGGCTTCACATCCCACGAAACCTCGTGGTTTATCCCACTTCACAGACCATCCAAAACCTGCTTGAACGGGAGTAATTTGGTCAGAGAGTTCGTGCCCATGCAAAGGCAACCCAGCCTCAAGACGAAGGCTATCGCGTGCAGCCAAGCCAGCCCAGCGAAGACCATAGGATTCGCCCACCTTCACAAGAGCCTCTGCCCAAGAGTGAAGGGCTTCACTCTGGCAATAAATTTCGAAACCATCCTCTCCCGTATAACCGCTGCGAGCTAAAAGTACGGGAGAGCCAAAGACATCAACCTCGGTGAAATGCATCTTGCCAACAAAATCGAGGTCCATACCCACGATCTGGGAAAGAATTGCCAATGCATCTGGACCTTGGACGGCAAGCTGACCATATTCCTGAGACAGATCAACCACTTCACAAGCAAAACTAGTCGCAAGATCTCTCAAGTAATCAAAGTCTGTTTCAACATTCGAAGCATTTACACACAAAAGGTAGTCATCCTTGCTCCTTTTGCAGGCAATGAGGTCATCGATAACGCCTCCGTTCTCGTCACACATGGGAGAATAAACTGCTTGACCAATGTTTACGGTGGAAATCCAATTAGTCAGGGCATAGTCAAGAAATAGACCGGCATCGCTGCCCAGCACTTGGATTTCACCCATGTGACTGACATCGAAAACAGCTGCCTCTCTGCGAGCGGACAAGTGCTCTTCTACCGAACTGCCATATGCTAACGGCATTTCCCAAGATGCAAATGATGTAAATTTTGCTTCCAAGTCTTCGTGAAAATCTCGCAGAGGGAGCGTTCTCAGGTCATTGTTCGGTTCAGATTCTTCAACAATTTCTTGCATTCGCACTTATAGGATGGTTGGATAATAAAGAATTGACTCAATGAGAACCCAAACGGGAAAACGCAATATTAACCTGCGGGGCACTCCATCCTCAAGGCATCCCATCCGTTCCAGTTGCTACATTTGAATGGGCTGTAACAAAGACGGAAACAGTCAGGAAACGGTGATCGCCAATTTAGTCGGGCGAAATTTCCTTCAAGGATGAATTTACTCCCTGAACTAATTGTCGCCATCGCTTTAACGATTGGGATATCCGCCCTTTGCTCAACCTTGGAAGCAATGATATTGAGCATAACCCCCGTCGAAATCGAGTCCTTGAAGAAAAAGTCTTCTCGAAAAGGCAAACTGCTGGAGAAATACCGAGAGGAAATCGAGGAAACTACATCATCCATTCTAAGCCTCAACACAATTGCGAATACTCTGGGAGCCACATTGGTTGGGGGACTAGCAGAGAAAACCTTTGGGGATGGCGGGAACAGCTTGCTGATTTTTGCCGGGGGAATGACGTTGGGCATTCTGTTCTTCGCTGAAATTATCCCGAAAAACATCGCGGTTGCCTACCGAGGAGGGCTTCAAGCTAATCTGGTGTATCCGTTAGCCGTTGTCCGCTTCGTAATGGCACCCATATCGAAGGTCTGCAAAGCTACCGTTAAAGCGGTTGTGCCCCAAAATAACGATCGTGAGATCGACGAGGAAGAAGAAATCATTCTCTTGGCACGAAAGGGAGCTAAGGAAGGAAGTCTGTCCAATAATGAAAGCGACCTTGTTACGAATGCACTGCGTCTCGACGATGTTCACGTTAGGGACATCATGACGCCACGCACAGTCGTCACTGCTTTCGAAGAAGACATGACCGTGGAAAAAGTCTTCGACATGCATCCGAACGTCCCTTTCGCCCGCGTTCCAATATTTGCCGAGACGATTGATTCAGTCACAGGCATCGTACGCAGGAGAGATTTACTACAGGCTGCGGCGGAAGACAAAGATGAAGTGGTAATCAAGGAGCTTGCCCAAGATGTCGTTTTTGTCCCTGAAAACACTTCGGCTGACAAAGCTCTCCGCCTTCTCCTTGCTCAGCATAGCCAGCTCGTGGTCGTCGCGGACGAATTCGGTTCCACGGTTGGCGTCCTTGCAATGGAAGACATTATCGAAAGTATCTTGGGTCAAGAAATCTTTGAACACGATGATATAGCTGTCGATATGCGAGAATTGGCCAGACGCAAAAGTAACGTGATCGAAGAAGGAGAAATAGCTACGAGTTCACTTCCCGAACCCTCCCCTAAAGAAACTTAATGCCAGCCGAAGCTCAATATTGGGTTCATGACTTGAGCCCATT
>CAZXKR010000200.1:0-3690 GCA_964641305.1 uncultured Puniceicoccaceae bacterium
AGCGGATGAGAGGTACCAGTTCATGGCCGAACTCACCTTGCTGTCGTTCGGTGGCTCTTCTCGAAGCATTTGACGGACTTCGTTGCGAGCCCGGTTCACGTCCTTCATACGATCGCGGTAAACCTCGAATGCCAAGGCGTAACGGATAACGTGGCGTTTTGTCGGTTCTACCTTGCCAAAGGCTTCGCGCAGAATTCGTTCCGCTTCGGGAAGACGGTTTTCACCTAGTTCATACATCCAGCGCACATAGTAGTTCGCCACGTCACGGTAGCTTGGTTCATGAGCAATTGCCTGAGCGGCAGTAGCTGTTGCGGATGGGAGTTGTTTGTCCCGATAGTAAGAATGGGCAAGGTTTGAAAGAACTTGGCCAAGGTAGGAACGGTTTTGCGGATAACGACGCTTGTAGTCATCCACCAAGGGCTTGAGTTGACCGGCCTTGGCGCTGCTGTCGTAAAGAACGGCTATCAACTGGCGGAGGTAAGCCTCGTTGTCGCGTTGCTGTTCCCAAGCCTTGCGATAGTGTACCACGGCATTGGCCCGTTGCCCCGTACTCCAAAGGTGACCGGCAGTTGTGTAGTGGAGGTAAGCACGTCGCACTGGATCCCGAATCAAGTTCCGTTGAATAATCTTCTCTCCGATCGCGACTGCACCCTTCCGATCCCAATTGCCGTGACTGCAACGACCGAAGGCATAGATCCCCAGTTCAATTGCCGGGGTACCGTTAAGATTGTTGAGCATTTCAAGGGCCAAGCGGCCACAGTCCTTGGCTCCCCCGGCCCCAAAATCACCGAAAAGACGGACCGACCGATACCCACTCTCAAGGTCTTTTTTACCGGAAAGTCTCCATGCTTGCTCAAAGGCCTTTGCCGATTCCATCTTCTTGTTTTGGCGGACTAGAACCTCACCTAGATCACGAGCCACCTGCTGAGAGGCGGCATCCTTTTTGTAGAATTCAAGGAACTGACGAGCAGTCGATACAATGTCCTCGTTTCTCGAAAGAACAAGATGACCATCAAGCAACTTGAGCATGATCTCCTTGTGACGCGGGTGATCCCTGTGAGTTTTAACGAAAGTTTTTCCTGCTCGTATTAGACCGAATCCTCGAGCGTTCGAATGATAGAGGTCGATCAATTCGAGAAGGACGTTTGCTCCTTCCACGGTAGACGCATCCAACTTACGCACTTGGGCTTCTAAATCGGCGGCGCGTTGCGAAGCTTTGTCAAGACCTTCGTCTTGAGCCAAGAGCGGACCGAGCATTGCAGAGGCCAGAACCATGAGACTGGATGAGCGTAAGATATTTAGATTCATTGAAAAAAGTGAGAAGAAGGTTGAAGGGAAGAAGTTGAATTCGCAGACGGCGAGAAACGGAAATCAATAGCCGGCCTTTGCTAGGGCATCACTAATGCGCTTGGCCTCGGTCGCGAGATTGCTGTCGGGAAATTCCTCGATTATCTGATCGAACTGACGACGGGCATCACCCTTGCGATTTACGCGATAAAGACATCGACCGTAATTAAAGAGAATGACGTCGAGAAAACCTGCATCGGGATGATCACCAAGAACGTTTTCAAATACGTCGATGGCTCTCCTGTAGTCCTTTTTGCGATAGTAGTAATTCGCCATCTTGGCTACGGCGTCTCCCACCCTTCCGCTTTCGGGATAATTTTCAAAGACGACTTGGTAGGCACGAAAAGCCTGCTCGAAATAACCTTCGCCTTTGATGGGTCCGGCATCAACCGCCATTTGCTCGTAGCACTCGGCAATACCGAACTGACCTTCCCCGCGCAGCTCGCTTTCCTTAAGGGTAGTCAAGCCTTTGAAGAGAGCGATAGCCGTCTTCAAGTCACCACGTTCTTGAGCGACCTTGGCTTGCTGAAGAATAGCGTCGTCGACAAAAGGGCTTTCAGGAAACTCGTTCTGGAGGCGGCGACTCATCGCAGTGGCAGCGCCATAATTTTCCATGGCAAAGTAAATCTTCCAGAGACCGACGTAGGATTCCTCAAGAATTCGACCACCAAGCTTGCGGGCCGCCTTTGCGGTATCCTCTCCAATGGCAAGTGCCTCTTGGTACTTGGTCTTGGCCTTGTCGGCCAAACCGAATTCCTTGTAATGGTTTCCGATTTCGGCAAGAGCGGCAGCGGTCTTCAGTTCCGTGCTCAAGCGGAGTTCCTCATCATCGATTCGAGTTTTGGTAACACGAACACCACCGACGTTACCCTCGATGCACTTGGCGGAAGCGGTGACTTCTCGCGCATCCTTGGTGACGTTGAGTTTATCACTGTATTTGATTCTAACGTAATCACCGGGCAAGGCTTGCAACTTGTCGTCCTTCTTTGTCTCGGCTTGGTTTTCTATCGCAACAACTCCTCGAAACACGCCGGAGTGAATGGTGTCGTCCTCAAGCAATTCGGGAGAAATCAATATTGCTTCGGCCTCGTCTTCGTCTAACTCCGGAGTTTTTTCATTTCCTTCGAGGTTTTCTCCCTGGGAAGGGAGTGATTCGGGAGCATCGTCATCAGCGGAATCTTCGTCTTCTGCAGGTTCATCTCCAACTACCGAAACGGCCTCAGGTTCGTCAAGAGTCACCTCTTCCAGCTTCACTATTATTGTGTCAACGGTCTTAAATTTGTCGATTTTGGGTCCTTCCTCACTGTCGAGAGCTAGTAGAGAAAGGGGGTCCTTGCCTTCCTCAGGTGCCGCGATTGCACCGCTGGCCACTAGGGTTGCAATTTCTTCATCTAGTTCTTCGGGAGATTTTCTGCGACGCACCTCGAGGACTGCAGATAGTGAATCAGAATCATCGGAAAGATCGCCATCGGGATCATCCACCTGCAGATTCACGATTTTACCAAGAACCACTCCACGCAAAGTGTCTCTATAAGACCCATCCATAATGGAAGCTTTGCCCTGCCCCACCACTTGCACTTGCTTGAGTCGTTTTTTCTCAAATTCTTTGGAAGCGGTGTGCTTGTCGACGTAAGTGACGTCCACTACGTCGCCTCCGCCGACTTCAAGAAAACCGTTGCCTTTTGCCACCTTGCCGAGACGGGTGGGAAGGGAACCCAGAACAATGCGTGAGTTACGCCCCACTGCACGGCAATTCACCTTTTCCTGATCGCCGCGTTTAGTGGAGCATAAAACTTCGACCACCTCCTCTTGAGCAAGGATGGCGAGATCCGCATCCTCGATTTTCACAAAAAGTCTTTTCCCGGCTTCCACCTTCTCCATGCCTTTTTCTTTCTCCGAGAAGGCAGTGCCGACCTTTTCGAGGGACTCGATCGCTCTGCTGTAATGCCCCTGCTTAAAATGACCAAGCCCAATATAGTAATAGGCTCGATTCACTTCTTCCGACGCAGGAAAATCTTCAATTACCTTACGCAGAACCTTAAAACACTTTCCATAAATTCGAGCCTCATAAAAGCATATGCCCTGCTTCAAGGTTCCGGTGGCCCTCATGGCATCGTCGGAATTGCCCTCCTCGGCGACTGCCTCGAAATGCTTGCGAGCCTCGTCGTAGGCGCCTTTGGAGGTCAGGAGATGTTCACCGATCCGCATATGGGCGTCAAATCGGACTTTACTGCGAGGGAATTGATCCAGAACCGTCTGCCAAATCTCAAGTGCCTTTTGCTTTTCGTCGGCTTCCAGACGAGCATCTCCGGCCTCGAGTAATTTGCGGGCCTTCCGATCCTC
>CAZXKR010000201.1:0-3627 GCA_964641305.1 uncultured Puniceicoccaceae bacterium
ACTTGGTGGCACCCGAAAAAGGGCCTACCATTCAAGGATGGGCCGACCGAGAAACCATGCTTGCCGATATGGATTTCGGAGGTGTGGACAAAGCGGTTCTTCTAGGTTGGTACTGGGAAAAACCAGAGACCTGCGCCCTGCACAACAGATGGCACGCCGAATGGATTCGGGAAGACCCCGACCGCTTCATTGCCTTTGCTGCCATCAACCCCATTGAGAAAAATTCAATCGACGAGCTTAAGGTTGCCCGCGACATGGGTTTTCGCGGGATCGGAGAAATCTTGCCAGCAGTCCAAGGTTTTTCCATGCGTGACCCGAATTGGCTTAAGATAGTCGAGTTTGCCGTCGAGACTGGGTGGCCCATCAATTTTCACATTAGCGAACCCGTGGGACATCCCCACCCCGGCAGGGTTCCTACCCCTTTCGAGGATTTTCAATGGTTGGCCGAGACCTATCCTGAGCTGAAAATCATTCTCGCCCACTGGGGAGGCTTGTTGCCTTTCTATGAACTCAACGAGCATGTCCGAAAACGCTTCGCCAACGTTTGGTACGACGTCGCGGCCAGTCCCTTGCTCTACGATCCCAAGGTTTTTCGTTCCGTGGTAGATGTTGTCGGTTCGGAAAAGGTGCTTTACGGATCAGACTATCCTTTACGCCTCTACCCAAGTAAGCAGGAGAAACCTGACTTCTCGACCTTTCTTGCCGAAATTCAAGACGCTGGACTTACCGAAACGGAACGAAAAAATATTCTCGGCGACAACGCCTCCCGTCTGTTTGGATTGGAACAGTGATCGGTCACGCATGAAAATCGAACTTCTGGAAATACTTCCCGAGCCCATTCCGCAAAAAGCGTTGGATGCATCCGAAGTTTGGGGTTCTGCACTTGTTTTTGACTCGGGGAAGCGTCATCTTATCTCCGGTGTCTCGGGCCGAGGAAAGAGTACGCTCCTTCATGTCATCTATGGGATTCGCAAGGATTTTAAGGGACAACTGCTGATAGACGGGAAGGATTCCTCCGCCTTTTCGGAAGAAGATTGGGTCCACCTTCGCTCACGCCAAGTGGCTCTTCTCTTTCAAGACCTTCGGCTCTTTCCAAACCTAACCGCTCGTGAAAACATGGAGCTTCTTCCCGCTCGGGACGAAGCCGCTCCATCCACTGAGACCATGGCCGAGCGTCTCGGCGTGGCCGAATATCTGGAGAAACCCTGTGGCATCCTTTCTCAGGGTCAACGTCAGCGGATGTCGCTCATACGGGCTCTTTCCCGCTCCTTTGAAATCCTTCTCTTGGACGAACCATTCAGCCATCTCGACGACGAAAACACTCGAAAAGCATGGACCCTCATCGAGGAAGAGCTTGAGCGGAGGAATGCAGGCCTTGTTCTTTCTTCACTCGATGAAGTCTCGGATTTCGCCATCGACCACAAGTGGAAACTATGAGCGCCCCAACCGAACAGCTTACGGCGAAGGCTCTTGGGGTTCGTGGTCCCCGTCGAGAACTGGCCATTGCCGTAACGGGATGTTTTATGGGTACTGTCCTGTTGCTCGCCGCTGTTCAGTTTTTTCTCGATGCGAGCACGGTCATTGCGGAACGCGAACCACCCAAGAACTTCTTTACGGTCAACAAACGCGTGGAAGGCGGGGCCCTCGCCAATCTCGGAAAAAACGACGAAGGGTTCTCCCCCGAGGAAATCACTGCTATCGAGATCCGTCCGGAGGTACAAGGAGTGGGCGTCTTCAAGAGAAATCGTTTTCCCGTCGAAATTCACATCTGGCCTGCGGGAAAGGTCGGTCTGGGCGAAGCTGCCAAGGCAGACGTCTTCTTCGAGACCGTGCCCGATGAATTCATCGACGCCAAGCCGGATAACTGGGGTTGGGACGAAAACTCTACCCATGTCCCGCTCATAATACCAAAGTTCTATCTCGACCTGTGGAACTTTGGTTTTGCCCCCACACGGGTTGAGTACCCTGCCCTATCGTCTAAGGCAGCTCTTGGCATACCCATCGAAATCTTCCTCGGCAAGAGACGAGAAGCCTCGCAAAACGGCCGATTCGTAGCCTTCAGCCGTCGTATCAACAGCATACTCGTCCCGGAAAGCTTTCTCGAATGGGCAAACGCAAAATATGCTCAGCCGGACGTCACGGAATACTGGTTCCTATGGTTGGAAGGAGCGGTGGACGGCCCTCCGCGAACGAGAGAACAGTTGCTGACCGTTCTTGATGCCAACTCTTCCTCCACAGCCGAGTTCTCTCCCTTGAAAGACCCTGCTGCCCGTCGTCCACTCACGGCGCTTCGCCAAGAAGAAAAAAAGCCGCCATCGCCCTCACGCCTAATTGTTCGAGTGGACGAGGCACCCACCGAGGCGCTCCTTTCCTTTCTTCGTGAACAGGGATACGAGATAAATCGAGAACTGCCCGAGCACGACTTGCTGAACGACGCTTCCAAGTGGGCTTTTTCCATAGTCGGAGGCATAGGTTTACTGCTGTCCCTGCTTTCCGTTGCCACCTTTTCGGCCAGTTATCGATTAGTCGTTACGCGGGCGGCAACCCCTGTGCGAGACCTACTGCACCTTGGCTTTTCTCGTCGCATCGTGACTTCCGCTTTTATTCGTCGCTTTCTCAAGCTATTCGGGACCGTATTCGGCACGAGCCTACTCTTTACCTGGTTGCTCAAAACAGCTCTTCACGGACAAGCCCAATCCTATGAGCTTTCTATTCCCACAGGTCTCTCGTTCGTCACACTTGTTGCAGCAGTGCTCTACGCAGGAGCTTTCGTCGCGGTAAACGTGGCCGTAATCCGCGACGCCGTGCGGAAGCTCGGATGAAAGATAAAGGAGCACAAACCAAAAGCGTAAAGCCGAAGATTCCCTTTCCACCACCAAGGAAAAGTAAAAAGACCTTTTCATTCATCGACCTTTTCGCAGGAGTGGGCGGTTTTCGTATGGCGTTACAGCAACTTGGGGGAAATTGCGTTTTTTCCAGCGAAATGGATCGCTGGGCTCAAAAAACCTACGAAGCCAACTTCGGAGAGGTTCCTTTCGGGGACATCACTAAGATCGGGGAAGAGGAAATCCCCGAACACGATATACTTTGCGCGGGCTTCCCCTGCCAAGCCTTCTCGCTTGCCGGTCAGCGTCGTGGCTTCAAGGACACGCGGGGGACACTCTTTTTTGACATTGCCCGAATTCTCAAGGCAAAGCGACCGAAGGCTTTTTTTCTAGAAAACGTAAAAGGGCTCATGAGTCACCGAGGTGGACAAACACTCGATACAATTCTTTCCGTACTAAGGGATGAGCTGGGATATTTCGTTCCCACGCCACAAGTAATCAAGGCGGAAGACCATGGCGTTCCCCAAAAACGAGGACGTGTTTTTATCGTTGGATTTTGCAATGACTTAAAAATAAATAAATTTAAATACCCTCAACCTGTGAAAGTGAAAACACCCTTTCTCAAGGTTAAGGAAAAGCATTCTGTATCCGCACGATACTATCTTTCCACCAGTTATCTTCAGTCTCTTCGCTCTCATCGGGTTCGGCACGAAGGAAAAGGAAACGGTTTTGGATTCGAGATTATCGGCGACGATCAGGTTGCCAACACCATCGTCATCGGCGGCATGGGTCGAGAACGCAA
>CAZXKR010000202.1:0-1941 GCA_964641305.1 uncultured Puniceicoccaceae bacterium
ATAATGTATTTTCTGTCATCCGAGAAATAATTTCCCGTATCATAGGAATAATCAAAGATAATGTCTATGGCGGCACTTGCCTGAATCAAACTGAACAAGAAGCAGAACCAACTATGCCAGAATATCAAAGCTTTAGAATATATCGCTCGCTGAGTAAATGACATAAGGGGGATTAGACAATGGAATGGCTTATATACATCTAGATCACCATATCATTGCATTTTAATGCAAGGCCAAAAGTACACCTTCTCAAAAAAACAAATCAATCAGTTCTGCAGAACTTCGCCGAGCCATGCGATGACGGTCTCGCTCATGGGGCCAAGTCCATCCTCCGAGAAGACATGATCCGTTCCAGGAATCTCAACCAGTTTCTTGGGATCGTTTGCCAGAGCGAAGATTTCTCGGGAATCCTCAATGGGCACCACGTCGTCTTCAGTTCCATGGATGAAAAGCCAAGGAACCGTAACCTCCGAGGCTTTCGGAGCAGTAGTTCCAATTGTCTTCATGTCGGAGAGGAAAACTTTTGACAGTGGGCATGAAGGATCTTCCCACATACACCCGGAGTCGGGTGTTTCTTCTCCAAATTCACGATCGTAGAATGCTTCCGTATTCACCATTCCTGCTAGCGAAATGAGATGATGTATTCGACTGTCACTCGCAGCAGCAAGCACACCAACGGCTCCGCCCATGCTGTGCCCGGCGTAGGTTGCGCGAAGCCCTGCCGACTCAGTAGCGGAAAGCACGGCTTTCAGATCCTCGACTTCCTTGGAAATCGTACATTCACGAAAACTTCCTTCCGAAGAACCATTCCCTGCAAAGGAGAATCTCAATACGGGCACTCCTTCCGCCGATACGGCTTCTGACAATGCTACGACAAAAGGCCTGTCCTTGTTGCCAGTCACGCCATGACCTATAATTAAAACATCGCGGGCATTGGCAGCCCCTTCATGAAAGGTATAATCTAGGGCTTCACCACTTGGGTTTTTTATTGTTCCAAACATATCAGCAGGCTTACGACGACTGCCCTTAAGTTGGCAAGCGCACATTATTGAAAGACAATAAAAATTGGAAACTAGTAACTTCTTGATCGATTCAAAGAGTCGATTAAAAAAGCATATGCCAGAGTCTTCAGTTTAAGATCCGAAAAGGTTTCCTGATACATCGGCGGAGCAATCATACCAAGGATTCTGGGCCTATTTGACACTGAAAGCCTTCGGCAAGTAACAGCCCAATCAAGAGTGTTCGATTTTATTGATTCCGCATCGGAAGTTCGAGCGGCGAATAGAGAAGGTGGATATTCTGCCTTTTGTAAACGATCAATGGGGGCATCTCCCATTGGAGAGAGGAAAGCAACCGCAGTAAAAAGTTGTGGACTGTGCGACATCGCAAGTGCAAGCAAGTCCGCCTGCTCTCCATAGGCACAAACACCAACTGTTCTAGCATCATCCAAATCCGAGCCGACAAGAAAACCAACTACTTCCAAAACCTCGGCAAAGTTGTTCACGGTCGCCAAGGCATAATCCACTCCATGATCAAGAAGGCTCGATGACTCGATGGATAACTCATTAAAATTACCGCCCATCGAAAGACCGCCAGGACCAGTTAGGGTCAGGATGATATGACGGTTCGCCTTGGAAACGGATGAGGAGCGAACAAGAAACCCACCTGGGATTGGAAGCTTTTCAGTGGAATCAGCTCGGCCAATACTGCCAGACCAGAAAGAGTCGTAAAGTTCGTCGCGAAAAGGACGAAGATACCTAAGAGCATTCTTACTGTATTCGGTTTCAGGTTCCTCATAAGAACGAGGTTCGGTTTCAGATGAAAATTCAGGGGGCAGAGACCATGAATCAAGAGGTATCCATGAACAATAATGATAAAACCAATTGTTTTCCAATTGGCACATAGTGAGAATCTGATTTTTTCGAGAGGCATATTTATCCC
>CAZXKR010000202.1:2041-3593 GCA_964641305.1 uncultured Puniceicoccaceae bacterium
AGACTGAATGGCATCCCTCACGGCAAAGGGATTTTCACCTTTCCGAATGGAGCAAGATACGAAGGACAACTTATTAACGGCAAGCCCAACGGTTTCGGCGTAAACTTTTTCGCCAACGGAGATCGGTATGAGGGCGAGTACCTAAACGGAAAATCGCACGGACAAGGCAAAATCACCATGAAGAGCGGAAGTTCGTATGAAGGGACATGGCAGAAAGGAATGATGGAGGGGAAGGGAACTTATTCGTATGCTGATGGTAGAAGATACGAAGGGGACTTTCATTTTAGTGAAATCGAAGGCACAGGAATCATGACCTACCCCGACGAGAGTCGATACGAAGGGGACTTCAAACACGGCAAACGGAATGGTCGAGGCAAACTGTTGCTAGCAGAGGGGAAGGAGTATGACGGAAATTTCAGGGACGACAAACCAAATGGCGTAGGCATCGTAAAAGTAGGCGGCACAGTCTACAGAGGAGAAATCCAAGATGGATTTCGCCACGGAAAAGGATCATTCACATCCAGAGACGGCACTTGCTATATCGGTCATTGGGAAAGAGGGAAAAGGCACGGTATGGGTGTAATTTACGATATCAATAACACAGTCTTGCTCAAAGGGTTATGGAGAAGTGGCTTCGTTTTACCTAACTCATCATTACCATAAAAAGGTAAGATCTCGTTACCTTGAATCTTTTTCCTTATTGAAATACATGAAAGAATTATCGTAACGCACATTCACGGGATTATTTATATAATTCTTCCAATGAATGTACCAATTGTCAGGCGTGTATGTGATATAGTTTATTTGCTTGTAGTTATCTAGTGCAAAACCATTTGATTCTTCCGCAAACCGAATCGTCATTTCACCGCTATCTTTCATTAATTTAAATGTTTTCCAAAAATCAAAATTATGAAAGCTGGAAAACTTGTCGACTTGGCAAAAGTCCCAGTAATATACTTGATTGAATGTCGGAATATCTGCAGTCGAAATGATGGTGTCGTCGTTATTTTTAGAGAGTTTCAGATTGATACCTAAAACAGCCAAACTAGACCAAAAGAAGATGACAATGGTGATTAAGACCAAAGGGCTGCAAGAAGGATTCTGAAATCTAAACATAACATAAAAACTAGGGACATTGAATATCCGAGGCAAATTAATTGGGGAAAAAGAAACCGCTTCCCCAGACGGGAAAGCGGCTTTACAAACTTGGTCTAGAGGAAAACCCCTTAGGCAATCTCTGCAGCGTGGAATTCGAGCCAATCGTCAAGATTGTTAAGATTAATTGCATCCTTGGGGTCACCATCGTCCAAACCGTTGGCGGAGAGGATGCCTTGGCGCGTATCATCGTCGTGGTTATAGCCTTCGATCGAGGCGTTCAACTCATCCACGCTTCCAGCATCGAGAGTGGCCTCAGGTTGCCCCTTGACCCTCGTTTCGAATTGCGGGTAGGTAGGTTTGGAATCGGTAATGAAGGAACGAACGGCATCGGCGTCCAGTCCGAGACCATTGATGACCATGGAGTCATAGCCGGCTCCGATGCCAGGATAACCAT
>CAZXKR010000203.1:0-3592 GCA_964641305.1 uncultured Puniceicoccaceae bacterium
CCTCGAAATTAAATGGACCTGCGGTACGCAAGGTGCCGTTGGCGTCGATGAAGAAATCGGGGTTGGCGTCACCGCCCGGACCGGGGACGAGAGAGAAGAGGAGGGTGGCGCTGCCATCGGGGTCGGTGGCGTTGAACTCGCCCACGAAAGTTCCGGGAGGTTCGTTTTCGGCGATGGACGAATTTGTCAACTGGATGTCGGTGGGGGCGGAGTTGGGGTTGCTCTCACTATCTTGGGTGTCGAGAACGAAGCCGCCTGAATCGGCGAATCCCGTATTGGCGAGGTCTACGCCCGAACCCGTGCCATCTTGCGTATTGAGGGTGAACCCGCCCGAATCACCAAACCCGATAGTTTCCCCACCATCGTGGCCTCCGGTATCGAGTTCGAAGCCGCCCGAATCGGCGAATCCCGAGTTTTCACCTAGTTGCGGATTCGTGGTGTCGAGAGAGAAACCACCTGAATCGGTAAAACCCGATTGGTTGGAATCCGATGATGTTGCGCTGCCGTTCGAGGTGTCGAGGGTGAAACCACCCGAATCGGCAAAGCCGGTTTGGTTGAGGTCGATTGGCGGAGCTGCTCCGTCGCCTTGGGTGTTGAGGGTAAAACCATCCGAATCGTCGTTTCCGATCGTTCCCGTGCCGTCGTTTCCTCCCGTATCCAAGACAAAGCCGCCCGAATCGGCGAAACCGATATTGACGACGTCTTGGGTATCCAGAACGAATCCTCCGGAATCCGCGAATCCGGTCTGGTTGCCGTCGGAATTTCCGAATGTTTGCGCGGCGGCGAAGCAACAGGCAAGCAAATGCGCGAATGCGGCGCGACTCCTCCAAGAGCGCGGCAATCGAGCTAGCTTGCTCTGCCTGTTCATCGACATGCCAAGTGAATCGAACGGAAACAATGCAGCAGGTTGCTTATTCGTAGGTCACGCAGCGAAAACCAATGGCGGGCGAAGTGTCGCCGGCAGGACCTTGCAGATCCAAGTCGAACAAGTTTGCAATAGCACCTCCACCCGGTTTCGTAAATGCTCGAGCACCTCCTCCAGATCCCTCATCGGCCCAATCCAACGCGAGGTATGAACCACCGTAGACGGTTACCACGACTTGCGGAGTTCCGCCAAGGTTTTCTTCCCATGCATCTTCCGTCCATTCGGCGACGTTGCCGATTAGGTCCTTCAAGCCGTAACCGTTGGCTTGGCGGTTGCTTGCCGAAGTCGGTTTGGTGGGGGCATTTGCGGGGTCGTTGGCGCTGCCGGCCAAAACGTAGTCGGAAGATTGGCCGAATTCAGGCGCTCCGAAACCGGGAGGGTTTTCGTCACCCCATGGCCATTTCTTTTGGTGGTTTCCGCCAGTCGCCAATTTCTTGGATACAAACCCGAATGGTAGACGGTATCCGTTTGCATGTTGCTTGATTGGAGAGCCCGAAACGGTTGGATTGGGGATTCCCGGCGCGGAAAGTTGGGTTCCGAATCCTGCGACGTTTGCGCCCGCTCGAAAGACAGTGGACAAACCTTCGTCGAATTGGCCGTTGCCGTTGACGTCTACGTATTCCTGCGGTTCATAGGTGCCGTTCTGAGGCGGATTGTCGGTGAAGGGTTCGCCTGGGTCCCATTTGCCGTTTCCGTTGGTATCCTGGGGTTGGCCAAAACTGCCATGTGGATCGAAAACATCCGTTCCGGCGGTAATGGCTCCATCGCCATTCAAGTCACCGATCGCCTCGGTAGCGTCGATATAGTAGGCGGGTTCCAACCCGTCCCTCTCGGAGCGGGCGTTGCACCATTTGAGAGCTTCCCAAAAGGTGATGCCTGTTCTCGGTTCGTCATTCACGGCATTAGCGGGAGCATCGGGCAATCCCGGATAACCGTTATTTCGTGCCCAATCGGCAACAACGTTCCACTTCTCGTTTGTGATTTCTTCGGGATCGACGTTGATCTTTGTGAACATAATTTCGCCAGTGGTCCAATTCTTGTTGTAGTCGGTAAAATTGCCGAAAGTCGTACCACCGCCGCCATCAAGTGCCCAGTATACGTCCCATGGGATTGCCACGAGCGATTCGTCGGCGTGAGCGCCGCCATTATCGCCGGCACCTGCATTGCCCGAACCGGAAAAACCGGATGGTTCGTCGCCATAGGTGGCGATAACGCGAATTTTTCCGTGAGCGGTGAATTGTTGATTCCAGTCGGATTCCGCGTTCCATTCGACTGTTTTGTTTGCTCCGGCAGTTACATTGGAGTCGACGTCTCCGGAAACGTCCACGCAACGAACAGGGAAGGTCAAGCCGTTATCCGGGCTGAACCAGAGTTCCACGAACGCTTTTTGACCGGCGTCCAAGGCTAGGTTGTAGGTTACGTCGACGATTTTCGTATTCGCTCGCTGGCTTGCCGTTATACCCGATACAACGGGTGGCGCGGCGGATGCCGAATAAGCGAATGAACAAACCATCGACAAGAGGAGGAGTCTTGTTTTCATGTAGTTGTTATTGTTCGAGGTTATCAGTTGTTAGTGAGAAATAGAAAATCGAGCGCAGCGATAGGAGATTTCATAAAAATCATTCTTGTTCCCAAAGTTGAAGACGGAAGAATTGTTTTTCGAACATGTAAAGAAAGTATATTGCGCAAGACATTTATAATAGCGACTGAATTTCCCTATTATTAGCCAAATTGCCGAAAATACTACGTTTATTTGTTGCGAATATTCTTTTCATTCCCGCAAGGCACTTAAAGCCAATAGTTTGCGTAATGAATAAAGTGGTTTTTATTTTGACTCAAATTACTTCATAATTAATTCCGAGGCGGTCAGGTCACGAAACGGTTAACCGTTGTTCCCCTTTGTTTAGTAGGACTGAGGGCGTGTACAGTATAAATCGAAGATAAGTTGACAGTTTGCTACTTTATGCTACATTTCGAAGCATAATGAGTACAGTAATTCGGATTTCAGATCATCTCGCTCAAAAAGCTAAAACTCGCTCCAAGGTAGAACATCGTTCCATGACCTCACAGTTGGAGTATTGGGCGACCATAGGGAAAACAGCTGAGGAAAACCCGGATCTTCCTTTTTCATTCATCAAGGAAACGCTACTGGCGATTGAGGAAATGAATGAAAGGGAGAAAGAGGAATACTCCTTTGGATAATCGTAGAATCTTCCATTCGCCCTTGTTTGGAAGAAAGATCAAGAAGCTAAAGAAGCAAGAGAAGGCAGCCCTTGATGATGCTGTTCTCGAGATTAGTAGGGATCCAACCGCAGGAGAAGAAAAAGTGGGCGATCTAGCCGGCGTTTACGTCTATAAATTCAAAATCAACAAACAACAGATGCTTCTGTCCTATGCCTTTGACGAAGAGGAAATCAATCTGCTCGCACTCGGTTCTCATGAAAACTTTTATCGAGACCTGAAAAAATACAAAACGCAATGACTGGAGCAAGTTTGCTACGAGGGTGCCCGATTCCGTCGGATGACGCGTAAGCCTTGCTGTATGAAGACTGAAAACTTACAAGCGTTCTCGGTAATCGAAAGGAAGTAAGATTTTGCAATCGATTTATCGACCGAGAGCCTTGCGGATCAGTTCTTCGGTGCTGACGTCGGCGCCGAGGGCTTCGG
>CAZXKR010000204.1:0-3588 GCA_964641305.1 uncultured Puniceicoccaceae bacterium
GAGGCCGGCTCCTTCCCCGCCTACGTGAACAACGGTTCAACTTGGTCCGACTTCGCCGGTCGCTGGAACATGGACGACGACGAAGGAACCCAGATTTGGGACGCATCCCCCAACGGAAACCACGCCACGAAGAGCAATGTCGACTACAGCGCCAGCGGCATCTTGGGCGGTGCTCAAGACTTCCAGAACGGCAACGGCGACGGCGCCTTGATTCCGGCTTCCGAGAACCTGAATCTAGGTTCCGTCTTCACTGCCTCCATGTGGCTCAAGTACGAGGGCAACGCGGTATCCTCAGGCAACAACAACGACATCAACTATCAACGCATCCTATCAGCCAAGAGCTACTGGAACGAGAAAATCGGTTTCGAGTTCATGGTCAGGGACAACAACCAGAAGAGAGTTCACGGCCGCGGAGCTCAAAACAACCCGAACTTTCAGAGTGACATCGTCAACGACTGGAAGGCGAGCGAGTGGGAGTTCATCACCGCCGTCTTCGACGGGCCGGGAGGCAAGATTCACGGCTACAACGACGGCGTCCTCAAGTTCAGTTCCAACATGTCCGCCGCCGGAGCCACTCCCAAGGGGCTCGCCATCGGCAACCAAGTCGACTTCAATGATCAAACGTGGGACGGCAAGATAGACGAGCTTCGGATAGCCCCCGTGCACCGCTCCGCCGAATGGATAAAGTACGCCTACGAAAACCAGAAGTTCGATGCCGACTTGTTCGGCTTCGGCACCGTGGCAGGACCTCCCTTCTTCGGCGAAATCGATGCCGTCTACGGCAAGAAGGGCAAGGCGATGAACTTCACCGTACCCACCTTCGGTACGGTCGACAGCCTAAGCGCCGTGGGTCTCCCCGCGGGACTTAGCCTAAACGCGGCCACGGGCGAAATCTCCGGCACTCCCGTCGGCGGCGGAGCTTCCGAAGTTACTTTCTCCGTAACGGGCAAGGGCGTGACGGTGACCAAGAAACTTCCCGTCAAGATCGTGGATCTCGACCTCTTCGTCTACAAGATGGAAGCCACCCTTTCCGGTTATGCCGGATCCGAGGAACTGGCTGACTTCCCCGTTCTCCTCCGCCTCGACAATTCCAAGCTCGACGGCTTCTCCTTCTACAGCTTCCTCGCCCAAAACGTCGACGGCGACACCACCGGCTTCGACCTTCGCGTATACGACGACGACGGCCGCGAGCTCGAATACGAAATCGAGAACTGGAACAACCCCGTGGGCACGGCCGAAGTCTGGGTGAAGACACCCAAGGTCACCAGCTCGACGAAGCTTACCGTCGCATGGGCCAACCCCGCCGAGACCGACATGGAGTCCTACACCTACAACGGCACCACCTGGACGAACGATTTTGCCGCCGTCTGGCACATGAACAAGACGGTCGCAGACAAGCAGCTCGACTCCGCATTCTTCTACAACCACGCGGATGCCGCCGGCTTCGTGGACGGAAACGTATCCACGCCCATGGTCGGTCCGTTCCGTGATCAGGGTCCCGGTTCATCGGGCGCAATGACGGCCCCTCCCGGCAACCTCAACAGCGTGCAGACCGACAACTACACCCTCTCCGGTTGGGTGAAGCGCAAGGGTGCCGCGGGCATGCTGAAAAACGCCTTTCTCGCTCGCGGTTGGGATGCTTGGCCCGCCGGCGACACCTACTTGAACGACGTCAACCAGTTGCTCTCCAAAAGGACCGACTACGACGGCCAGAAGATCTGGACCAGCGAGGACATCTGGCTGGACAACGACGCCCAATTCATCAACTCGGGCATCGGCATCGTAGGGGTGGACTCATACATGTCGCTCTTCCTCTCCACCTTCGTGGTACCCGAAACGGGCACCTTCGAGCTAAGGATGACGAACAAGGACGACCGAGCCGTAGGCTGGATGGACCTCAACAAGAACAACCAGTTCGACAGCAACGAGAAGATCGGCGGTAACAGCAACTGGACCAAGAGCGGCCTGAACCTGACTGCCGGAGACAAGCACCTCATAGCCTTCATGCACGCAGAGGGTGGCGGCGGTTCACGCATCAAGCCCTGGATAAAGACTCCTTCCATGGACTGGACCATAATCAATCCCGCGGACGGCGCTCAGGACGGCTTCTGGCAACTCGACCCCGGCAGCCCTTGGGGTTCGGTCGTATCCGCCTTCTCCTTCCTCGACAAGGGTGACGTAGGGTTCGGCATAGACGGTTCCAACAAGCTCGTATTCAAGCACGCTCTGGACGGCGGAATCCCCGTGACCAAAACGGCTTCCGGGGCGTTGAACGCAAACACTTGGATGCATGCCGCGGCAACCGTCGACAAGGGGCTCGGCCAAGCCAAGCTCTACATAGACGGAGCTCTCAACGGCACGGCCACTTTCGCCGCCAACTCGGCCGGTCTGGACACCGGCGACGCCGCCTTCGGCATAAGTTCCTCCATGCAGGCGTCCTTCGACGAGGCCCGCGTATCCAACGCGGCCCGCTCCGCCGACTGGGTGAAGGCGACCTACGACAACCAAAAGCAAAACTCCACCTTCGTTGCCTACGCCGCCGTGACCGGCCCACCGATCATCGCCAGCAACCTGAAGGAAACTGCAATCGCCAAGCAGACCTACACCTACGACATGAAGGCCACGGGTGGTCCCAACGGGTTCGCCGCATTCAACTTGCCCGGCGGGCTTTCCATGGATCCCACCACGGGTGAGATCTCGGGCACTCCCCTGCGTTCCGGCGTGGCCGAAATCTCCCTCATGTTCTCCTACGCCGACGGCACCACTCTCGGTTCGCCGATTTCCGGTGATCCCGCCGAGCTTATTCTCGAGCTCACGGTGGAGGCGACCAACCCAGTGGTCGAGACAAAGGATCCCGCCAACGTGACCGCCACCAACGCCATCGCCAACGGCCACATTACCGACGATGGCGGCGCCACCGTGCTGATCGACGTATACTATGGCCAAACCGACGGCGGCACCACCGCCGGCTCTTGGGCCAGCGCCCAGCAAACGGGCAATCAGGAAGGCGAGTTCTCCGTGACTCTGGCCAACTTGGAACCGGGCAAGGCATACTACTATCGCTTCATGGCCTTCAACGCGGCCGCCACTTCCGGCGTGTGGTCCGACGTGTCCAAGACCTTCACCACCACCACCTCGGTCACTCCCGTGGTCGGCAACAAGCCGGTGGGCAACCTCTCCACCGACGGCACCGTGTTCTCCGCCGAACTGCAGAGCGAAGTGGTGTTCATCGGAGACGGCACGGTCGGCAACGGAGCCCCCTCCCACTTCACCAAGGACGCCTTCGACGGCCTCATGCTCTGGCTGGACGCCAACGACAGTTCCACCATATCCAAGAACCCGGAGACCGACGCCTACGTCGGACCGTCCGTCACCCGCTACAACGACCTCATCGGCTACTGGAACTTCGACGAAACCACCGGTTACGCCGCAGTGGACACCTCTGGCGGAGGCTACAACGGAAAGCTTCTCGACGGGGCCCAGTTCAATACCGGCACCAAGAAGTTCGGGGACTCTTCTCTCAAGATACCGACCAACAAGAACAAGGCCCGCATGAGAATCGAGCCCGACGGGGTTTCCCTAGGTGAC
>CAZXKR010000205.1:0-3588 GCA_964641305.1 uncultured Puniceicoccaceae bacterium
ATGCGACCTGTGCCTTGATTAATGATCCATCCATCACGATCGATGACTTGATGCACCACCTGCCGGGCCCGGATTTCCCATCTGGAGGTACTATTTCCGGTTCTGCAAGCATTCAATCTTACATGAAAACCGGGCGTGGCATTGTGCGAATGCGAGGGAGCATGGAGATCGAAGAATTGCCTAGCGGTAGGCAACAAATTGTCATCACCCAAATACCCTATAACGTCAATCGGGCTACACTTGTAACTCGCATCGCCGACTTGGTTAAGGACAAGTTGCTGGATGGAGTTAGCGACTTGCGAGACGAGTCTACTGAAACCACTCGAATCGTGGTTGAACTGAAAATGGGTGAGATTGAGCGCGTCACGATCAACAAGCTATATAAAATGACGGCCCTCGAAAGTTCCTTTGGCGTCATCCTCCTTGCGATTGACAAGCGCCGGCCCAGACAAATGAACATGAAGGAAATGCTCGAGTGCTACATTGAGCATCGCCGCGAGGTTATTTTTCGTCGAACTCAGTTTCGCCTTCGTAAAGCAGAGGATCGAGCCCACATTTTGGAGGGTTATAAGATTGCCCTCGATAACCTTGACGAGTTCGTTCGCATCATTCGCGCATCTGCCAACAGGAATGAGGCAAAGGCAAGGTTGATGGAGAAATTCACTATTTCTGAGCGGCAGACCAATGCGATTCTCGATCTTCGCCTCTATCAGCTTACGGGCATGGAGAGAGAAAAAATCGAGGAGGAATATGCCGGACTGATGGTACTCATTGAAGGCTTTCGTGAAATTATAGGCAACGAAAGTCGTCTCCTCGAAGTAATTAAGGATGAGCTTTTGGAAATGAAGGAAGCTTATCCTTCACCTCGTCGTTGCATAATTACAGAGGCTGAAGGCGACATCAGGATGGAAGACCTGATTCCTAACGACGGTTGTGTTATTACCATCACCAAGAACGGCTTTATTAAGCGTACTTCGGTCGACGAATATCGTTCTCAGCATCGCGGAGGCAAGGGGGTGATCGGCAGTGGGCAAAGGGAAGAGGATCCCATCGACCAGCTCTTTACGGCTAATGCCCACGACACAATGATGTTCTTCATGGACAATGGCCGGGTGTATGTGGAAAAAGTCTATGAGGTGCCTGAAGGGAAGCGAGACTCCAAAGGTCGCAGCATTGTCAATTTGCTTCAGATGCAAAAAGGCGAAAAGGTTGCTGCGATGGTTTGTGTGGAAGATTTTGAGCAACCAGTGTCCCTCGTTTTGTGCACTCGAAAGGGAGTCGTCAAAAAGACTCACCTTTCGGCATATCGCAATCACCGCAAAGGAGGACTTATTGGCATTAACGTGGATGAAGGCGACGCTGTCCTTGAAGCCCGTAAGACAACGGGCGAAGATCATATTCTTATCCTTACTCACAATGGTAAAGGTCTCCGTTTTCACGAAAACCAACTTCGGAACCAAGGTCGTGTTACACGGGGCGTGCGCGGAATTCGCTTACGTGAGGGAGACCATGTGGAAAGTATGCTAGTAGTTGACGATGAGCGACTGCTTCTCATCGCTGGTGCTAACGGGTTGGGCATACGAACTGAATTCTCAGCTTTCCTTCCTCGTGGTGGAGAAGGAGAGGATAACACGCCTCGCAAGCGAGGCGGTTACGGTGTTATTGCTATGGATGCGAAGGCTCTTGCGGGAGCTTTAGCCGTCGACGAGGACGACGAGATTATGATGTTGACCAAGAAAGGTCAGGCCATTCGCTGTCCCGTGCTCAATATTCGTGAGACCAATAGAGGCACAAAGGGGGTTAAGCTTGTTGACTTGGCTAAGGGGGACAAACTAATCGCGATTTCTCGCGTTGTTGCCATGCAAGAAGGCGATGACGACGACCCTGAGGATTCGCCAGTTGATACCGAACCAAATCAAGAGCTTTTAGAAAATTCGGACTCCGATGAGAGCATTGCCACAGATGAAAACCTTTATGAGACTGACCTTGTCGCCGAAGAAGAAGTCGATCTACCCCCTCTGGACTCGGAGGGAAGAGGGAGCGAAGACGAGAGTTAGTTTAAGCATTTTCTAAACTAGCAAGTAATTCCTTCTTCTATACTCGACTACCTTAACGATCAAAGAGAGATGCTTGGGTCAGGCGATCGCTCTTTTTTTGTCCTGAAGCACTCTTCTCGATCAACCACTCTAAACTTGCTTCTGAAATCTTTGGTTGTTGCGATAATCTTGTAAGCAACAAGGCCGAAGCCAAGGTGTCGTAAAGGGCACAATGATATTTTTGTCTGCCTTGCGGACAATAACACAAGGCATTTTTTTCTAAATCGTTTCTTAGGTTAAAGGTGTTGACCAAATGCGCCAGCGAGTAATTGCCAATATCAGGATATAGCTTTTTGTAAAGTCTGTGAGTATCCACCCATGGACCCCAATGAAGATCCTGCTGTTCGTTGCGTATTGGACGATAAGGCCATGTATTCTTCAATAAATTCTCTTCAACACTGGCGTGGTGAGCACAAAACACATCTACTGAGTTCCGTAGTTCAGCAAAATAACGTTGTTTTTTTTGAAAAGTCTCTAGTCCCGCCAACTCTCTTTCTCTAAGACCGTGTATCTCGATACTTTTTTGCTGAAGTTTGCCTCTAGGGCGGCATTGTTTTGTCTCTGTCGAAATTATTTGTGACCCTTTAATTATAACGATCCCAAATTCTACTACTCCTGTTCTGATTTCTCCTTCGAAATCAAGAACTGCGATTTTTGAACGAGTCCAACTCACAGTAAGGATCCGGTTGCCAAATTGTGGAAAGCCATCATATTGTCGATCAAACGATATTCTACACCATGAACTTGGATCAATTTCAAAATCTTGTACTCGCTTGGACTCGCGAAAGTGGTGAATTGATCCTCAAACACTTTCGCGACCCAGATCTTAAGGTTACCCAAAAAAAAGATGCTTCTCCCGTAACACAAGCTGACCGTCAAGCCGAACAGTTGTTACGCAAACGAATAAGTGAACACTTTCCTAAGCATGGCATTGTAGGTGAGGAATTTGATCCTGTTCGCGAAGAAGCGGAATGGACTTGGTTGGTGGATCCGATTGACGGGACAAAAAGCTTTGTGGCAGGTGTCCCGCTCTTCGGTACGGTCCTGTGTCTGCAATTTCATGGCAAACCGGTTTTGGGTGCGATTCACTTACCCGCTCTGGGAGGGCAGTTGCTTGTCGGCGATGGCAACATGGCCTTACTGAATGGCAAGAAAGTTTCTGTTCGCGAGTCTGGCCCATGCGGTGATTGGGTTGTTTTGACATCAGACGAAAGAGACATACCCACTTATCGCGACGAAGTCGGTTGGAAGAGTCTGTTGAAAAAAGTTGCCTACTGTCGAACATGGGGGGACTGTTACGGCTATTACTTAGTGGCTACAGGAAAGGCTGATGTAATGTTAGACCCCGTTGTCAACCCGTGGGATTTTCATGGTGCAATTCCTATCATTCAAGGAGCGGGTGGCAAAATAACAAACTGGATAGGTGAGGAAGCCGTAGGTAGTGACTCAACGATTGCTGCAAGCACAGAAATACATAGTACGGTTCTTTCTT
>CAZXKR010000206.1:0-3587 GCA_964641305.1 uncultured Puniceicoccaceae bacterium
ACAAAAAGAAAAAAAAGATAGCGACGCCCTTCAGTTGGGTGTCTCCGGCTTCCGAATGGAAGGTAAAATCACTACCGAAAAACATTCGGCACGCTACTTATAAGAGTCCGAGTATGGGCATTGACGTAGGTTATTACGTTTATCTTCCGAAGGGATACGAAACAAATAAAAAGAAGAAATACCCCGTCGTCTATCACCTGCATGGCGGACGCCCCGGATCGGAGAGCAAAAGCGTGTCTCTATCGACCTTCATCGACCAAGCAATGCGAACCAAAAAGATCGCTCCCACGATTTACGTTTTTCCAAACGGAGGCCCCATGAGCTGGTACAATTATCCACAGGTCAAAAACGGACAGGGAGAGGATGTATTTATTAAGGAGATGATCCCTCACGTCGACGCCACCTACCGCACTTTTGGAACTCGAGCCAAGCGCGGCATTCAAGGATTTTCTCAAGGCGGTCGGGGCACCACTAGAATCATCTTCAAGTATCCCGAGATGTTTGGGTCGACCGCTCCTGGTGGCTCGGGATACGAACCCGAGGAACGCATTCGGGATAACGACGGAGCGGAATCCAATAGGATTCGTTTCGCTCCCGGCTACGATGCATGGTCCCTCGCCAAAGTTTACGCCAAGCGAAAGAATGCCCCACCCCTCAAGCCTCTCATCTGGGTCGGCACCAAGGGTTTCAACTACGAATACAACCTCAAGTTCATGAAGTACCTAGACGGGCTTGGAATACATTACGAAAAGCTGATTGTACCCGACGCCCCGCACAGCACCAAGATCATCTACGAGAAAAGCGGAATTGAACTGATGCAATTCCACGATCGAAACTTCGGAAAGTAATCCCCGATGCAAAAAGTAATAGGCAAAATGAATACCTGCGTCACCTTTTTCTTTCTTTTCATTTTAGGATCTCTCTTCTCGGACGCCAAGCGGCACAATGTAGTTCTCTTCCTAATTGACGACTTAGGCTGGAAGGATCTTGGTTGCTATGGAAGCAACTTCTACAAAACCCCGAACATCGACAAGCTCGCCTCACAAGGAGTACGCTTCACGGATGCTTACGCCGCCTGCGCCGTGTGCTCACCGACCCGAGCAGCCATCCTAACCGGAAAGTACCCGGCTCGTCTAATGCTGACCGAGTGGTTGCCCTCGGGGCGTTGGAACCCGAGGGCCAAGCTAAGGAGCGGTCGCTTCCTTCGATCGCTCCCCTTGGAAGAAAAAACCATCGCGGAAGCCCTTCGCGAAAACGGATACCGAACCTGTATCGTGGGCAAGTGGCACCTTGGAGGGGAACCCTTCAACACGGCTCGCCACCATGGCTTCGATGATGCCATTGCCGCTAACGACCACGGAAACCCAGGCAGCTACTTTCACCCGTACAAAGGTCGATGGTCCATCCCCACGACAAAACTAAAAGCAACCTGGCAGGTACTGCTGGGAGGCAAGGATGGTGAATACTTAACCGATCGATTGACCGACGAAGCCGTAAACTTCGTTAGAGAAAATCAGCGACAACCATTCTTGCTCTACTTCTCCCATTATGCGGTACACACGCCATTGCAGGCCAAGAAGGCAATGGTCGAAAAATACAAATCCGTTCCAAAGGAAAAACGTCAGGGCAACCCAGTTTACGCAGCGATGGTGGAAAGCGTAGACCAAAGCGTGGGACGCGTAATGGAAGAACTGAAGGCGTTGAAACTAGATGAGGATACCCTCGTTATTTTCACTTCCGACAACGGAGGTTTTGCCGGAGCCACCAATCATGCCCCACTACGAGGGAACAAAGGATCTTATTACGAGGGAGGCATAAGGGTTCCCCTCATCATGCGATGGCCCGGCGTTGCCCAATCCGGCAAAGTGAACAAGACCCCCGTCATCAGCATGGATCTTTATCCAACTTGCCTAACCGCAGCAGGCTTGCCTATGCACCCCGCCCAACATCGTGACGGCATCGATCTGACTCCAATCCTAAAAGGTGAAGATCATTGGGACCGAAAAGCTCTTCATTGGCACTACCCCCACTACAACAGCCATCCATCCGCCGTACCGTCCTCCGTGCTCAGAAAAGGAGACTGGAAGCTGATTGAGGCATTCGACCCCAAAAGCATTGAACTCTACAACCTCAAAACCGATTTGGGAGAAACCAAAAACCTCGCTGATGTTGAACAGGAAAAACTGGCGGAGCTTCAAAAAGAACTGAACGATTGGCGCGAATCAGTAGGAGCGGAGAAAATGGAACCCAATCCGGATTTTCAAAACTGATTTAGGCATTCGGTAACTGCGAAAATTTCGCTCACAGTGTATCCATAGGAAAAACATCTGCCACTCATGTCATTTCAGGAAAATTTCCACGAGAATGAAGCCTTGGCTTCCTATGTAGAGGGTCTCAAGTCTCACGACATTGCAATCATAGGCGAATCCCTTTCTGAAAACGTAAAGTTCGTCACTTCCGTAAAGACCATGACCAAACCCGCTATACTAGAGTTCCTGGCCGCTTTGTATGCGGGTTTCCCCGATTGGAATTACGACCATGACGATCCAGTTCGGGA
This sequence comes from uncultured Puniceicoccaceae bacterium, assembly GCA_964641305.1. Taxonomy (GTDB): domain Bacteria; phylum Verrucomicrobiota; class Verrucomicrobiia; order Opitutales; family Seribacteraceae. The sequence goes on from CAZXKR010000206.1 coordinate 2,558, forward strand.
AAACGATGGTTCGTACTCCATTCTCTGGCGACAGGGAGGAAGCCATAAGGCTAAACTCGATCTTCCGGGGTTTGCCGCCGTGCCGGCGACGGGAAAGATCGTGGTCATTCCAGAACAACGATTCTTCTATCGAATCGGTTCGGAAGGTCTTACGGAAATTCGGCCTGACCCCATACCCGGTGGAGCTCCTCGTGGCATCTTCGAGCAAATTGGCGTGGAACAACCGCCGCTTTAAGCACGATCTGGAATTGCATGAATAAGGGGGGAGCGATACCTTCGTTCCCTATGCCGAAACGCCTGAGTCGATTGATTGGTCTGCTGACAGTGCTGCCGCTTGGGCTGAATGCCCAAGGGGTCGTTTCCCTGCCTGAAAAAACAATAAAACCATTCCTCGCCGAAAACTGCTTGCGTTGTCACGGTCCGGAAAAACAAAAAGGCAAGCTCCGGTTGGATGAATTGCCTCTGGAGTTATCCAACGATTCCATCGCCGCCCATTGGCAGGATGTACTTGATACGCTCAATGCCGGGGACATGCCCCCAGAGGATGAAGAGCAACCAAGCAAAAAGGAACTGACCGGTTTTCTGGCCGAGCTGACCGACAAGCTCAAGGATGCGAGAAGACAACTTTCGGATCAAGGTCGGGAAGTAGCGATGAGAAGGCTCAACCGCCGGGAATACGTCAACAGCATAGAGAGTTTGTTCGGATTTAAAGTGAGGACGGATTCCTTGCCCGAGGATGATCCCGCCGATCCCTTTGACACGATCGGTTCCCAGCAGTTCTTCTCCTCTTATCATTTTGAAAAATACCTCGAGATGGGCCGGGTGATCGTGACGGATGCCTTGGCCCTCGGAAACCAGGGTCGACAGCCAGTCAAGACACAGGTGGAGCAACCGGAAGAGCGGACCAACAAGAACATTCGTGATCGTTATCGCCAGCGCATGGAAAGATGGCGGGAAGTGGTGGCCGCGCTCGAAGCGGGCAAGACCTTCAAGGATCCCGATTTTCCTTTGAATTTCGATGCCAAGGACA
>CAZXKR010000207.1:0-3536 GCA_964641305.1 uncultured Puniceicoccaceae bacterium
ATTGCGGGTTCTGAGTCGTTGCGGGCGAATATGAGATCCTGTCGACCGTCGTTGTCGATGTCGACGGCGGCGAGACTTCTGGCATCTCCCTGAACTGCAATTCCGCTTTCCTTTGGTGCGAGGGGAACAAAATTTCCGTCGCCAAGACCTTTTAAGAATTGACCAAGCCCTCCGTCCATCCGACCTGTCTCGGGTTGAGGAGAAAAAAAGTTTTGAGCGACTGTTAGATCAACGTTGCCGTCGTTATCGAAGTCCTTGGCGACGATGCCGAACACTGGTGCTATTTGAGCTATGCGGGGTAGGGGAAGGACACTAAATTTCCCTGCTCCATCGTTTAGCAATATTCCGGATTCAAGGGTTTTGGCTTCTACCCGATAAGCTTCAGCAAGGCATTTCGAGGTGTAGATTTGCGGCATGGTGGCTCTGGCGAAAGAGGCGTAAGAGCCGAACTTTCTACTCACGAAAGGCATGGCTTCGGTGGAGCAACTGCGTCCTCGCACAGGGTAGAGTTTGTTGTGCTCCCACGTGGCTTCGACAAAGCGTTTGTTCCCTGTTTCGTCAAAGGCGCCATAATATGCTTCGAAGGGATGCGCTTTCGATACTTTGTACTTGGTGTTCAGTCCTAGGTTGCCTATGGCATAGTCGAGGTCACCGTCACGATCGAAGTCGGCAGAGGTTATCCCGGTCCACCACCCCGTGAGGTCGGCGAGTCCGGCTTCCTTTGTCGCATCGACCAGTTTTCCCTTGTTGTTTTTGAATAGCTTGACGGGACCCCATTCCGAGGTGACGAGAAGATCTGACCAACCGTCTCCCGTAGCGTCCGTCCACAATGCGCCGGTAATCATACCCGCCGTCGCCAGACCCGGGGCAAGGGCTTTTGTGACGTCTGCGAAATTACCTTTGTCGTTACGCAGAAGTCGGCTGGCGCCGGGTAGAGGATATTCGCCTTGGCTCAGTCTTCCTCCGATAAATAGGTCGAGGTCACCATCGCGATCAAAGTCGCATGCGGCTGCAGGCCCGGATGAACTTGAGCCACCCGAAAAGGGTACTCGTTCAAATCGGAAGCCTCCAATGTTTCGGTAAAGTCGGTCTGCGTAGTTGTTCGACCCTTTGGGAGATTCTACCCCCCCGGAAGTTACGAGCAAGTCTTGCCGTCCATCAGAGTCATAATCGAAGAACAGGGCAGCCATGTCTTCGGAATTCTTGTCTGCGACAAAGGCGGGAGTAACGAGCCGTCGAAACTCACCGTCACCATAGTTTAGCCAAATGCTTCCCGGGTTTCCCGCTGCACCTCCCATAAACAAGTCGGGAAAACCGTTTGCATCGACGTCGGTCCAAGCCATGCCGGGACCTAACCTAGAAAGTTTGTGAGGAAGGAGCGGTTGAATCTTATAATCATCGAATGGCTTCTCTTCGTGACGAAGTTCGGTGGTCGTGGAAACTTTTCGAAAGAGTGGTTTCTTTGGTTTTTGGGGTTCGGGAATTGTAGGTTCCGAGGTGGTCTGAGTGATTTCATAGTAATAGTTGGCGTGCAAATCACCGAATTCTTGTTCGGTGCCGTCAGCCCAAATGATTTTCAACACTCCTATATAATCTTCTTCGCCCAGACCGAAGTGCAGGACTGGTTCGTCCGCGGACATGTAGCCTGTTGTAGGTCGTAGGGTTTTAGTCTGTCTGCGCTTGGCTGTGACTACGGTGACCTTGGAGCCCCATGCGTTCCCTCCTTTGAGTGAAAGGAGGACCCGATTCCCTTCAAAGGAATCATTCCGATAAAAGTGGACTGATTCATTTAGGTTAGCGACTATGAGGTCGAGGTCACCGTCTCGGTCAAGGTCTCCGTGAGCAGCTGCAAAGCTCATGCCTTCATGGTCGAGTCCCCATTTTTTTGAGACTTTGGTGAAATCGAGTTCACCCGCATTGCGGAAGGCAAGGTTAACGTCTTTTTTGAAGCCGGTTGCACGGTAGTGATCGAACTCAGTTTTACCAATTTTGTCCTGTGCGCTCATCGGAGTGTCCGAATCGGTGAAATTCTGGGTCATGCCGTTCGTGATGAATACGTCGACCATTCCGTCCTCATCAAAATCCTCCAGTTTAGGCGCCCAACCCCAGTCGGCGTCCGCGAGTCCTGCGAGATACGCTGCCTCCCGGAAAATACCGTCCCCTTCATTCATCAGAAGCGCGTTGCGCATGTATTGGCGAGGGTTTGCCGTTTCTAAAAAATTCTTGTGCGAGGACATGGTTCCCATGGTGGTCTTTTGCCGGAAGTGGTTTGTTCCCGACATGTCCAGGGTGAAGAGGTCCTCGCCTCCGTTACCATCGAGGTCAGCTAGGTCAGAGCCCATGGCAAACCAAGCAATGTGGGGAAAAGTTTCGCTGATAACGTCCACGAAAGTTCCGCCATCGTTGCGGTAGAGATGATCGGGGTCCTTGAAGTCATTTGCGACATAGAGATCTTGATCCCCATCATCATCATAGTCCCACCATGCCGCCGATAGGCCATGACCGCGCTCGACGATTCCCGCTGCGACGGAAACTTCTTTAAAACTTCCTCCATCATTTCGGTAAAGACGGTCTTCGAGTCCCGAAGGCTCTAGTTTCATTATGCCTTCGGCTGCTTCACGCATACGAAAGTATTTTTGAAATGACGGTAGGATTTCCGGTCGACCGTCCACGCCTTTTCGAAAGGGTGGTTCTTTTGGTCTTCCGCCGGCGAGAAATAAACGATTGGTAAGCAGGAAGAAATCGAGATCGCCGTCACGATCGTAGTCTTGGAAGTAAGGCATCAAGCTAGCCGAGACTGTATCCACGCCAAACAACTTTGCCTTTTCAACGAATTTGCCTGAACCATTATTTAGCCAAAGTTGGTTTGGGGTATCGTAATTACAGACATACAGATCGAGGTCTCCGTCCCCATCTATATCAGCGAACGCGGCACCCGCCGACCATGGGTTTCCTCCTCCCGTTAGACCGCTCTCCGGGGTGATGTCACGAAAATGAAAGTTCCCCAAGTTACTGAAGAGTTTATTAGGCATGGGGCCACCTGTGAAGAACACATCAGGCCATCCGTCACCATTGACGTCTGCAATGGCTACGCCTCCGCAAGAAAACCCTGAGGAGTAAAGTGCTTTGCGAGGGTGGTTCGGCTGAAACTCGTTGACGAAAGAAACGCCTGTTCGCTCAGTCCCAAGTAAGGTGAAACGGTTTTTGGAATCCCGATCTTGACGCGTTGCCAACTTTTTACCTTTGATATATTGGAAAATTTCATCAGTGGGATGAAACGGTGGCATTTGTTCCCATACCGGATCTTGCTCTTTTTTGCCCGTTTGCGATTGGTCACAACTTGAGACAACTAGTAACAAACTGCTCGCAAATAAGCTGATGAGTTGAGCGCCAGAAGTAAATCTTTTCATTTTAACCGTTGGTCAGTCGGTCTAAAATGAAATTTTGCGTTTTCCAGTGTTGCCGTCAAGGCAACAAAAAAATCACATCGGCGAAAAAAGAGAAAAAAAGATCACTAGAATTATACTACCGCTGGT
>CAZXKR010000208.1:0-1892 GCA_964641305.1 uncultured Puniceicoccaceae bacterium
GGCAGTTCGTGCGTAACGACAATGAAGGTGATGCCCAAGGTCTCTTTGAGTTCAAGTATGAGGTCGTCCAGTCGTCTCGAACTCAAAGGATCAAGACCAGCGGAAGGTTCGTCAAAGAAAAGGATTTCAGGATCGAGGGACATGGCTCGAGCCAGTCCTCCACGCTTGCGCATACCCCCACTGAGCTGAGCAGGTCGGAAGTCCCCGAAGCCTGAAAGTCCCACCAGAGACAGTTTGTACTCGGCAATCTCCCTTACTTCTTTGGGTGAGAGTTCGGTGTACATCTCGAGAGGCAGGGAGACGTTTTCCAGCAGACTCATCGAACTCCAGAGAGCTCCACCTTGATAAAGGACGCCAAAACGTCTGGAAATTTCATCGCGTTGTTGATTGTCGCTTGCCCAGAAATCCTGATCCCCGTAATGAATCGACCCGGAAACGGGTTCCAGAAGGCCAACCAGAGACTTCAGCAAGGTGCTCTTGCCGCAACCACTACCTCCCATGACGACCAGAGCTTTGCCCCTAATCGCATCAAAGGTTACATTGCGTAGAACAACGTATTCATCATACGCAAGGGAAACATCCTTGGCGGAAATCACGTATTGAGAAACCGTATTGTCCTCCGAGTTCATCGCCATCCCATAATACTGTAGAAAACCTCGAACAATGCGTCTGCAATCACGACTAGGGTTATGCTCGTAACCACAGCCGATGTGACCGCCTCTCCAAGGGCTGCGGAATCATTCCCGCAATTCAGCCCCTTTTTACATCCGACCATGCCAATGATCCCTCCGAAGGCAATGGTCTTGGCGAGACCTGAGTAAATGTCCCACATGGAGTTGAGGGCGGTTTGCGTCTGCTCGATATAATGGTGGAGAGAGAAATCCATTACGAACATGCCCACAACCATTCCACCAAGCATACCAACCACGTCAGCGTAAAGAGTCAGCATGGGAATCATCACGAACAAGGCCAAGGTGCGCGGCAGGATAAGGAAATCCATGGGAGAGATCCCAAAGGTGCGCAAGGAATCGATTTCCTCATTCAATTTCATGTTTCCAAGCTCCGCGGCAAAGGCTGCGCCCGTACGTCCCGCCATAACGATTGCGACCATCAGACCTCCCATTTCGCGAACCATCGCCAGACTCACCAAGTCGGCTACATAGATGCGAGCGTTGAACTTTGCCAACTGCACGCTACCCACGAAGGCCATCGTCAGACCCGTCAGAAAGCTAACCAAAGTGACAATAGGCAGAGCCGATGCGCCACACGCTCGACATGATTCAATGAAGTCGCTTGCCCTAAAGCGTGCTTTGAATCGAAACAGGCGAAACAGGGAAAGAGTCCATTCGCCAAGGAAATGAACGGAAGACAAGATCGCTTCGGCGACGGCGAATACCAGTTCGCCAACGGCAGTCAGAAACCCCGGCTCGGTCTCATCGATGTCGACTTGTTCAATGCCCTTCTCTTCAGTCATGAGAAACAATTTGCACAGCCCCGAAGGCAAACGAGACATATCCACTGAAAGTTTACTTTCCTTGCAATCGCGTAGGCAGGAGCGAATGAAAACAACCAAAACCGAATCCCATTCAACATTTGTCGCGATCTCGAATGAAACTTTTCTGACTTCTTTTTCTTCGGTCAATGCACGCCTCCATGATCGATAAAAACCCTCTCTCTCGTGAGTCTCAATCGTCCACCTTCCGCTAAAACGGCAATGCAAGACGCCATCTCCTGCTTCGCAATTGATGCGGGTGGAAGGCGATTGTCCTTGCTCCTCAGTCATCGGAAGGTAGTCACGCGTACTTTACTTTGATTCGGCATTGGATAGAAAATTCATCACAAACCACTTAAAGACAAAGGGCAATTCTCTTGCGCGCAATACTCTTCGACCT
>CAZXKR010000208.1:1992-3523 GCA_964641305.1 uncultured Puniceicoccaceae bacterium
CGGCTGAGGAATCGCTTTTAGTCGGGGACTCTCCATTCGATTTCGATTCCGCGGCAAACGTGGGAATGGGCTGCAGGCTCGTCACCACTGGCACTCACTCGTCAAAACAACTTGAACATCTCGGAGCTCTTTCCATTCACGAAGATCTTTTTTCTCTCGCTCAAGAGGCTTGGGGGCTCGAACTAAGGTGAGTCCGGGAGTGGGTGAAGTTTGCTCTATCGCATGCGCCCTACTCTGGGCCATTGTAACGATTTCCTTGAAGCGAGCTGGAGAAACCGTTCCTCCTTTCGAGCTCAATTTGTTTAAGAACATCGGCATCGCTCTGCTCCTAGTCCCTGCAGTGTTTTTTTTTGAATTCGATGCATGGCAAAAATTCTCCTCCTCGGACATCTGGATTCTTGCCATCAGTGGCGTGATCGGAGTCTGTGTCGCTGATTGGCTCTTGCTCGCGTCGCTGAATCTTCTAGGTGCGGGCCGAAACGCGATTCTGGACTGTCTCTATTCACCATTCGTAATTGTCTTTGCATGGTTTGCCCTAGGAGAGAAATTAACCTTGGATCGCATCGGCGGCGGACTCCTCGTTGTCGCCGGCATTCTAATCGTTACTCTGCCGGAGCAAAATTCCGGTAAAGTCAAAAAGCTCTCGCTAGGAATTGCCTATGGCATCGCCGCAATGATTTCCATGGCGGGAGCAATCGTCCTCGCCAAACCCGTGCTGGAAAAAGCTCCTTTTTTTGCTGCTATGGAAATTCGTATGTTGGCTGGTGTCGCATCGGGTGTCTTTGGCTTGCTTGCGGTTGGGAAATTGCGAATGTTCGCCAAACTTCCAACATCTCCGGAATTTCCTCACCTTCGCGTATGGGTGGGCATTTGCCTACCCGCTTTTTTCGCTATGTGTCTGTGGATTCAAGGCTATCGACTTTTGGATGCTTCGTTGGCTTCCATTCTCAACCAAACATCCACTTTTTTTATTCTCGTGCTAGCCTATTGGTTTCTTGGGGAGAAACTTAATGTTTCCAAAGTCCTAGGAGCACTAGTTGCTTTTGGTGGGGTTGCAATCGTTGTTCTGTGATCATCTTTTAGTCTCGGACTTGACAGAGGGAGTTGCCGTTGACTAATGTGTGAACAATAAATAGACTTTTGTCTTACTATACCCTTCCTCAAAACAACCCCATAATTCCATGAATACATTACTATCCTCCCCAAAGGAGGGATCATACGTTGACCTTTTTACAAGTGTTGAAAATTGGCATGTGATTCAACAGCATCATAATGCCGTTCAGCAAACTCTGCCCAAGCGCATTCTGCTCGTAGACCATTCCACAGCAACCGAGTCCCTTGTCGACGCCCTACAAAACATTGGCTTCACCTGCGAAGTAAGTCGCGATGGGAATCAGGCGCTTATGGTTTCCCGGTTGGAGGACTTTCCTCTCGTCGCGATCCGGCGTGGTTTGCCGGACGTGAACGGGGAAGATCTCGTCAACCTGCTCAAGTCTCACAACTTGCCCAAAGCCGAGTTCATATTCTTTAC
>CAZXKR010000209.1:0-2155 GCA_964641305.1 uncultured Puniceicoccaceae bacterium
ATTAGAATAATTCCATTTATTTCTTGCGAACGAGTCTCAGTATCGTTAAGCAAGAGTAAATGAAAACTTCTCTCCCTGAGACAGAACGCAATAGGCTGAAGCACGCCTTAAAATCCCGTAATCTTCGTCCGACTCGTCAACGCACCTGCGTTTACGGAGTTATACTCGAAAAACGTGATCATCCCACCGCTGACGACATTCATCTCCGCGTTCGTGAAAAACTTCCGAGCATTTCTTTAGCCACTATCTACAATTGCTTGGACACGTTGGTCGAATGCGAATTAGTAAAACAAGTCCATCTAGACCGTGCTCCGACCCGTTTTTGCCCAAACAGAACCCCACATGCCCACTTCCATTGTCGCGAGACCGGCCAAGTATACGACGTATCCTTGGATGATGAAAGACTTTCTGCCATCGAGCAATTTCTACCCGATGGATTTACCGCCGACGCCATAGAACTATCGTTTCTTGGACGGGGACCTGAAACAAATACAGTTTCGTAACTTTATTTTCCCAAACCCTTTATAAATTAGTGAACTATTTGGAAATCAAAGATCTTCGTGCCCAGATCGAAGATAAGGAAATACTGCGAGGATTAAACCTCACTATCCCAAAGGGTGAAGTACACGCAATCATGGGACCTAATGGGAGCGGGAAAAGTACGCTTTCTAAAGTTCTCGCAGGTCACGAGGACTACGAGGTAAGCAGCGGATCTGCATTGCTTGACGGGGAAGAAATACTGGGAATGGAACCAGATGCAATTTCTCGCTTGGGTCTCTTCCTTGCGTTCCAATACCCGCTCGAGGTTTCTGGTGTAAGCATCGCCAACTTCATAAGAGCTGCGCTTCAGGGACGTTTGGCTGAAAACGAAACACTCGACGCAGTTGGTTATTACAAAGATTTATATGCCCGCATGGACGAACTAGGCATTGATAGAAAGTTCACCTCACGCTCTGTAAACGAAGGTTTTTCGGGTGGAGAGAAAAAACGTTGTGAAATCCTGCAAATGTCCATGCTCCAACCCAAGTATTGCATATTGGATGAAACGGACAGCGGTCTTGATATCGATGCCCTCAAGATCGTGGCAAACGGGGTCAACCAAATGCGCAGTCCTGACCGAGGCATACTAGTCATCACTCACTACCAAAGATTACTGGAATATATTGTCCCCGATAAAGTTCACGTAATGTGGGAAGGCGGCATTGCACTAACGGGCGGCAAGGAACTAGCGTTGGAACTAGAAGCAAAAGGCTACGATTGGGTTCGCGAAGAACTCGTCGCCTAAAACACCGAGAGATTCCCCTATGATTCAACCGACCAAAATCGATGTAGATCGGGACAAGGGCAACTTCCGCTATGAAACGGACTACCAATATGATGCGGGGGTCGGTTTGCGTGAAGAAGTCGTCCAATACATCTCGGAAGTCAAAGGGGAAGACGAATGGGTACGAGACTACAGGCTCAAGGCCTTGGACACCTTCTCTCGCAAACCAATGCCCACGCACTGGGCAACAAAAGATTTAGAAAATATACATTTCGACAAAATTCGCTACTACCTAGCCAAAGGTCAAAAGCCAAGCCGCACATGGGAAGATGTTCCCGACGATGTTAAACAAACCTTCGAGAGACTTGGCATTCCAGAGCAGGAAAGAAAATTCCTCGCGGGGGTAGAGGCTCAGTTCGATAGCGAAGCCGCCTACTCTCGGATGAAAGTCGAACTGGAAAAAGAAGGCGTTATCTTTGTCGGTTCCTCAGACGGGCTGAAGGATCACCCTGAAATTTTTCGCAAATGGTTTGGCAAGGTGATCCCCGCCTCGGACAATAAGTTTTCCGCACTTAATGCAGCAGTTTTTAGCGGCGGCAGCTTCATTTATGTACCTCCTGGGGTTAAGCTTGCCCAACCGTTACAGGCTTACTTTAGAATAAATGCCGAAAACTTCGGCCAGTTTGAGCGTACGCTGATAATCGCTGACGAAGGTGCGGAACTCACATACATGGAGGGTTGTACGGCACCTAAGTTCGAGACCGCGACACTACATAGTGCTGTTGTGGAACTGGTGGCCATGCCTGGAGCCAAGATTCAGTATATCACTGTTCAGAATTGGTCGAACAACGTGTTCAACTTAGTAACAAAACGTGCGATGGCCCACGAGGA
>CAZXKR010000209.1:2255-3517 GCA_964641305.1 uncultured Puniceicoccaceae bacterium
CGTGGCAACGGCAATGCAGTGCAACACGAGGCAAGCGTCTCTAAATTGAACGCTGAGCAAATTTTCTACATGCGACAGAGAGGACTGACTGAGGCGGAAGCCGTGAGCCTAAGCGTAAACGGTTTCGTGAACGACTTGATTCGAGAATTCCCCATGGAGTACAGCGTCGAGCTCAAAAGGCTCATCGACATGGAAATGGAAGGTTCTGTTGGCTGAACCATCCATCGACGAATAATGAACGCACTGGACAACGGATCGTCGGTCAATACCGATGCGGTGGATTCATTTGCCGACGAAAGTCTTTTTCGGACTTTTGCCGAAGAACGCTCATGGGAACCCGGCTGGATGGCAGATTTACGAAAGGAATCCTGGGAATGTTATCGAGCATACACCTCCCCCGTACACAAGGACGAAAGGTGGCGCTTCTCGCCACAAGCCCGTCTTTCCCTTTCCGCTTTTGCTCCTCCAAGTGGAACGAATGACGAGACAAATTCGGTAATTGATTCATCGGAAGAAGACCTCAAAGAGAAGGGCGTCACCTTGGGTCTCTTTGACGAGGTACTTCTAAACAATCCGACCGTCATGGAAGGTCTTTCCGACCTAAAAGGACCGAACCTCGGGGCAGACAACGTACATTTCCTAGCACAAGCTTTCTCGGGACACGGCATCGTATTGCACGTGCCAAAGGGAGTTATCCTCGAAAAACCAATCATGGTTCGTCACCTTGCCCCGCCGGATGGTCAAGTCAGATTTTACAGGACGATCATGATTTTGGAGGAAGGTGCCAACGCTACTCTTTTGGAGACGTTCATCTCACCAAACAACCATGACGCATCCGTGGTGTGCTCTGCCGCAAACGTCGTGGCAAACTCCAATGCAAAGGCCACTCGCATTCTAGTACAAGATCTCAACCGGAATTCATCTTTTTACCAACTGGACACAAAGCGAGCGTGTCGTGATGCCGGTGTTCGTTGTTGCTCTCTCCACTTAGGTTCTGCCCAAAGCCGATTCGAGAACTTGGCCGTTGCCGCCGAGGAAGGTGCCGAAATCGATTTACTCGGCTTAAGTGTAGGCAAAGGGACACAACTTTTCGATCAACGAACGAGACAGCTCCACCTCGCTCCAAACGGTCGTTCAGACCTTCTCTACAAAAACGCGCTTTTGGATCAGTCCAAAGCGGTCTTCTCGGGTATAATCAAGGTTGAGGAACAAGCACAACAAACCGATGCATACCAAACGAACCGCAACCTGCTTCTAAGTCC
>CAZXKR010000210.1:0-3515 GCA_964641305.1 uncultured Puniceicoccaceae bacterium
GAAGCAATACATGACCATTTTGCAGCATAATTATTTACCGGAACAATATCAAACCACCAGTCAGTTATCGATTAATCATAATTATCTTCCGCAGCAATTTTTGGACTCGGAAGCAATTTTTGACGAAATTCATGAACTGGTGAAAAGAGGGGATTTTACCTTGGGGCAGGCGGTCGATGATCTGGAAGAAGAATTCGAAAAAATTACACAGACTCAACATGCGATTGGTGTGGGGAGTGGGACAGATGCCCTATATGTGAGTTTAAAGGCACTTGGTATTGGCCCTGGTGACGAAGTGATTACTGTAGCAAATTCTTGGATTTCAACATCTGAAACCATTAGTCAAAACGTTTTGTGGCGACCTTAGATGTGGATAGACAAAAGCGTCTAGTGGATCAGGTGTAGCCTTATTTTGAAATAGATCTGAGGTTAGCCAAGAAAGCTTTGTGAAGCTTGGTTCCAATCGACGACGTTCCAGAATGCGGATACGTAGTCTGGTCGGCGATTTTGGTAATTCAGGTAGTAGGCATGTTCCCAGACGTCGAGACCGATGACGGGAGTTCCCGTGACGTCGGCGATGCCTTCCATGAGGGGGGAGTCCTGATTCGGCGTAGAGGTTACGGCGAGGGTGCCGTCGGATTGCTTGACGAGCCATGCCCAACCGGAACCGAAGCGAGTTAGGGCCGCTTTGGTAAAAGCTTCTTTGAGGGCATCGAAGTTGCCGAAGGTGGAGTCGATGGCGGAAGCAAGTTCTCCCGTAGGCAATCCACCGCCTGAAGGAGAGATGACTTTCCAGAAAAAGGAGTGATTGGAATGTCCTCCCCCATGGTTGCGAACCGCTCCTCGAATGCCTTCCGGGATGGATGAAAGATCTTGGATGAGGTCATCGACGTTCAGTGCGGCGAGGCTATCGTTACTTTCCAAGGCTGCATTTAGTCCCGAGACATAGGTTTGGTGATGTTTGCCGTGGTGGATTTCCATCGTTTGGGCGTCGATGTGTGGCTCGAGCGCATCGGTGGCAAAATCAAGTGCAGGAAGAGTGTGCGGCATATTTGTTAGAATTAAAGGTTTGTTGTGGGGCTAGAATTTGATCTATCCTTATGGAAATACTTTGGTAGGGTGGCGTCAAGGTCGTAAGTTCGGTGTCAGTCACCCTCGATTTCTCCCTTTGAGCTAGGTTTTTTCTTCGGGTTTTGACGTTTGACCTGAAAATATGCCTGAAGGAGAGCAAGTGATTCTTGACTTAAGAGCCCGGACGAGACTTTGGCTTTGTGGTTGGAGAAGGGGAGGGCGTTTAGGTCCGCGGCCCCTCCGAGACAGCCCATCTTAGGGTCGGGCGCCGCATAGTGGACTTCTCCAATTCTAGACATGATTACCGCCCCGGAGCACATTGGGCAAGGTTCCTTCGTGACGTACAATCGACATTCGTTTAGTCGCCAGTCTCCGATTGCGCTGGCGGCTTTTGTAATGGCAATGATCTCGGCGTGAGCGGTGGGATCGTTGGCAATTCTTGTTTCGTTGCGGGCTGAAGCGATGACTTCCTCTCCATGGACGATTACCGTGCCCACCGGGACTTCGTCTGCATTCCATGCGTCGATGGCGAGATTGTAGGCGAGTTTCATGAAAAATTCGTCATCGCGGTTGAGTTGCGACGGATGAAGTTTCTCAAAAGGGCAGGTTGTTGATTCCTTGGCGATTTCTAGCATTCGGGGTTCTTTAAAACGGTCTTGGCGAATGGTTCGCAAGCCGGAAACGTCCTCAATCGCTTAGGCATGCTCGCTTGACGTATGTGGAAAACATGATGTTTTAATTTTCAATGATAAACCTAAATAACAGAATGATTTACACTATTTCATGACTTCCGAAGATGATATTGAGGTCGAGGGTAAGATTGTCGCAGTTTTGCCCAGTACGATGTTTCGCGTGGAACTGGAGAATGGACATCAGGTGCTTGCCCATATTTCCGGGAAATTGCGCAAGCATTTCATCAAAATCACCGTGGGCGACGTGGTTAAGATGCAAATGAGTCCTTACGATCTCAATCGTGGAAGAATAGTTTATCGTCTTAGAAACGCCGATTCCAACCGAAACGCTCCAATTCGCAGCTTCGGGCCTCGAAGGAGGTAGGTTCCGTTCAGGGAAATTCTTGCATTTCCTTTTCTCCCAATCTTATTTTCCCTTTTAAATCCTCAACCAATATATCGCCATGTCCCTCAATCAAGACGTAACCGGATCCATTGGGCGTACGCCCTTAATCAAGCTTAACAAGGTAACCTCCGGATGTAACGCCGAAGTTTACTTGAAGGGTGAATTTTTCAATCCACTTGCAAGCGTAAAGGATCGAATTGGAGTTTCCATGATCGAAGCTGCCGAGCGAGATGGGAAATTGACGCCCGACAGCGTTGTAGTCGAGCCTACTTCCGGGAATACGGGCATCGCTCTTGCCTTCGTTTGCGCAGCCAAAGGCTATAAGTGCCTTTTGACGATGCCTGAAACCATGTCGAAGGAGCGCCGAGTTCTTCTCCGCTTACTTGGAGCCGATATCGTACTTACTCCCGGTGCCAAAGGAATGCCGGGTGCTATCGCCAAGGCGAATTCATTGTTGGAGGAGTATGGCGAAAAAGGATTTATGCCGCAGCAATTTGAAAACCCTGCCAATCCGGAGATTCATCGTCAGACGACTGCCGAGGAAATATGGTCCGACTTGGAGGGTGATATCGCCGCGTTTGTCGCCGGCGTTGGAACCGGGGGCACGATCACAGGTGTTTCCGAGGTGATCAAGCAACGCAACCCCGATCTCCTTTCAGTAGCGGTCGAACCGGAGGAAAGTCCGGTAATCACTCAAACCCTCGCCGGAGAAGAGGTGAAGCCGGGACCGCATAAGATACAGGGGATTGGGGCTGGCTTTGTTCCCAAGAATTTGAACTTGGATATAGTGGACGAGGTACAAAGAGTTAACAGCGATGACGCATTCACTATGGCTCGGCGCCTTGGTATTGAAGAAGGCATTCTCGGAGGTATTTCTACAGGGGCCTCGGTCACGGCTGCCTTGCGGATTGGCAACCGTCCTGAAATGGCAGGTAAACGCATCGTCGTTATTGGGGCTAGTTGCGGAGAACGTTACCTCACCACTCCCTTGGCTGCTGAAGCCGCAGCCGAGGTCATGGATGCCGTTGCGGCGGAAGACTAGGCTTTTTACCATTTTGTTTCAGCAGGATTTGCATGGTTTTCAGTTTCTGAAAAATCGTCTAGGGATTATTTATTTGCCCCAATTTTTTGAAATAGCCCAAAGCTAGGGTTTTAGGATCAGATGAGGGCTGTCGTACGTCGTGTTCAAAGAGCCCTTGTTCGAGTGGAGGGTGAAGTCGTTGGTGAAATCGGAGAAGGTCTTCTGGTCTACCTCGGAGTTTCAGGGGAGGATGATGTCGGAGACTTGGACTGGCTTGTCCCTAAAATCGCTGGATTAAGAATCTTTGATGACGATGAGGATCGCATGAACTTGTCCCTGAAGGATA
>CAZXKR010000211.1:0-3510 GCA_964641305.1 uncultured Puniceicoccaceae bacterium
CTGGGCCACCTCGATCCGGGTACCCTCAGGCATCCCGCAATCCTTGTTGTGGATCATTTTCCCGCCGTTCACAAAAATCTCTCTCCCGGCTTCTTCGCCGGCGGCCCGGGTGCGAAGCGTAAATCGGCTCACACTGGCAATGGAAGGCAGAGCCTCCCCACGAAAGCCGAAGGAAGTAACGAGAAGCAGGTCGTCCGCTTCCCGAATTTTGCTGGTGGCATGACGTTCGAGGCAAAGCAGGGCTTCGTCCGGATTCATGCCCTTTCCGTTATCCTCCACTCGCAGGTAGGCCTTCCCTCCGTTGCGATACTCCACCTCGATTTGCGTAGCCCCCGCATCAATGCTGTTCTCCACCAATTCCTTGGCCACCGCAGCAGGGCGCTCCACAACCTCGCCTGCAGCAATCTGGTTGGCTACGCGATCGGGCAAAATACGTATGGAAGGCATCGGAATCCACTCGTAAGGGGAAGCGGCAAAGTCCTCAACGGGAAAACGTCGAAAGCCCTTTCAAGCTTGGGGAAAGAGAAGAACTTCAATATGTAGACATTCCCTCGAATTATGCCGAATCGTCTCGAACAGGAATCCAGCCTCTACTTGCGTCAACACGCCGAAAACCCCGTGCACTGGTATCCGTGGGGAGAGGAAGCCTTTGCCGCTGCACGCGAGCATGACAAGCCCCTCCTAGTCTCCATCGGTTACTCCGCTTGCCACTGGTGTCACGTCATGGCTCACGAATCGTTCGAGGATTCCTACGTAGCCGACATCATGAACAACCATTTCATTTGCGTGAAAGTCGATCGCGAGGAACGACCTGACGTGGATCACGTTTACGTCGAGGCGGTTCAAATGTTCAACCAGTCGGCGGGTTGGCCGCTCAACGTGTTCTGCCTTCCCGACGGCAAACCCTTCTGGGGCGGCACTTATTTCCCTCCCGAGGACAAGGGGCAGGGAATCGTTCCGTGGCCGCAGCTTCTCATGCGCATTGCCGACCATTACAAGCGCACGAAGGATGAAATGGTCGAGAACGCCGAAAACGTGGTGAAGAACCTCGTTCACGCCAACGACGCCCAATCCTCCGGCGAGGATGAATGGAATCACGGTCTCCTCCTAGAAGCAGCAAGGGCCCTGTGCAGTTCTCACGACGACGAGCATGGTGGCTTCACTCCCGCTCCAAAGTTTCCTTCCCCCATGAAGATGGACTTCTTGCTCGCCCTCCGCGAGTCCCACGCTTGCTCGCAAACCTCCGGCATGGGCGAGCGGATAGACGCCGTCGCGCACAAAACCCTTACCGCCATGGGCCGAGGTGGCCTTTTCGATCAAGTGGGTGGTGGTTTCGCCCGCTACAGCGTGGATGGCGAATGGAAAATTCCGCATTTCGAGAAAATGCTCTACGACAACGCCCTCCTGCTCGCCACCTATGCTCGGGCCATGCGTCGCCAACCCGATCCGCTATTTGAAGCCGTAGCCGAGGAAACCGTGACATGGCTGCGCCAAGACATGCTGTCTCCCGAAGGAGGCTTTTATTCCAGCCGCGACGCCGACAGCGAAGGCGAGGAAGGCAAGCACTATGCGTGGACGCCCGAGCAGGTTAAGGAAATCCTCGGCGAAGAGGACGGCGCGACTTTCTGCGAAGCTTACGACGTCACGGCTGAAGGCAATTTCGAGCACGGCACCTCCAACCCCGTATTGCTTGCCGACGACTTCGAGAAGCGCCAAGCCCTCGCGCCCCTCCGCGCCAAACTCCTCGAGGCTCGCTCCGAACGTCCCGCCCCCGCTCGCGATGAAAAGCAAGTCGCGGCGTGGAACGCGCTACTCATTCGAGGCTTGGCCGAGGCCGGATTCGCCTTCGGCCGGAAGGAATGGCTCACCCTCGCCCGCGACACTACCGACTGGGCATGGGACAACCTGCGGGACGGGGACGGAAACCTCCACGCCGTCCGCTACCCGGACAAAAACGCGGCAGGACCCGGCTTCCTCGACGATTACGCCTTTCTCGCCGAGGCCCTCCTCACTCTCGCCTCCTTCGTCGACTGGATCGAACCCGGCGCATCCGCCACCTATCAGGCTCGGGCCATCGAGCTGGCCGAGATCGCCCTCGCCCGTTTTCGCGATCCCAAGCTGCCCGGCTTTTTCTTTACCGCCGACGATCAAGAAGCACCCGCCCAAGCTAGGAAAAAGCTCTGGTACGACAACGCCCTGCCCTCCGGCAACTCCTCCCTCTTGAGGGTATTCGCCTCACTTCATCAACTAACGGGGGAGGAACGTTGGTTTCAAAAATTCTCGGAGGCTAGAGCCGCCTATCCCAATCTCGCTCGACGCGTGCCGCAGGGAATCGGGCACGCCCTCGCCGCTCTTGCAGAACAGGCCATAGGCATCACGGTCATAAAGATAAAGGAAGCCCCCGTCGAACCGCTGGTCGAAGCCATTCGTCAAAAACCCTACCGTCTCGTCCACCTGCGAGTCACGGAAGACGCCGAACAACCGACAGGATACCAGCTCTGCGTGGGAACGGAATGCAAAGAACCTTCCGAGGATGTCTCAGAAGTCACTCGCCTGCTATACGGCGAGGAAGAAGCGTAAGGGAGCTTAGCCCTTTTCCAGCATCTTCGCCAACAGGCGACTCTGCGTGCGACCGTCTTCCTTGACCACTTTTTCCGCCACCTCCACCAGATCGTACGGTTCGTCGTGCAAGGAGCTGTGAGCCACGGCGATCGCAGCTCTAATCAGCTTGGAGTCGGTCTTTATCCGTTGACCCGTCTTGGAAATCATCCGCTCGATCCCGTCCAGCAAAGACAAGTCTTCGTCCGTCAAGGTGATCGTGCGCACGATGCGTTTAGGTAATTTCGAGTCGTTTTCGTCTGCCATGTCTATTTAATTGGTGGAAAATACTATTTACCTCAAGTACTCCGAAAAGTCAACTGCGCGAACAAAGCAGTAAGGAAGGAAGAATTTGCCTTTGCCCACCAAAGGCGCTTGAAAAGAATCCGTGATGGAGGTGGTGGCTGCTAATTACGTGTTGGATTTCGCCGAGTTCGAAACGAACTTGTGGATGATTCTCTTTTACACCATCCCCGCTTCGATTGCTCTTTGGCAGGGGCTGCAAGGGTGGCGGCAAGGGTTCACCCGAAAAGTCGTCGCCCTGCTCTCCTTGGCCGCAGCCTTCGCCGCAGCATGGTACGGCGGTGAATATGTTCTCGGCATGCTCCCCGCCAACGAGCCCTCCCACCCCTTCGCCCGCGACCTCGCCGGTTCCGCCATTGCCGGTATCGGCACCTACGTCGTGCTTCGCCTGCTCGCCATAGCCGTACTGTTCCGAGGGGAAAGCGACATCAGCTTCCTCGACCGACTGGGCGGACTCGTCATCGGCTTGGGCATAGCCGGACTCTGGATTCTGGCATCGGGCTTGTCCGTGCGCTACGTCGCCACGGTACTGGAAACCTCCATCTACGCAGTCACCCCCGAGGACGGTTCCCCCACGGAAACCATCGAGAAGCACGCTCCCGAGCAAAA
>CAZXKR010000212.1:0-3502 GCA_964641305.1 uncultured Puniceicoccaceae bacterium
ACTCCACTCCCAGTCGACTCCGGCAAAGAGTTGCTCTCCGTGCCACGAGGAGGGTTTATTTATAGAACTGAGGCTCGGGAAGTTCACTTGGAGAAGGAATCCATGAACAAACCGATCAGGACTGTAAGGCATGCAAATCGTAACTTCATAGATTATTTGAATGAAAGGGATTCTCAGTCATAGGAACCGGATGAATTTCATGCGATATCTTTTATAGCTTTCCCATCCGAGCTTCGCAGAAACTCTCCGGGTCGTAAGATCGGGACACTGGATTCCTCTGCGAGATCGATCAGGTGATGATCGTTTCCTATGAGGGCGTCCACTCTGCCCGCGACCGCAGTGGCGAGCACCTTTGCGTCGTCGGGATCCGCAGGCACCTCGATCCCCATTTCGCGGGCGTCGCACTCAATGACTTCCGCCGTCTCTACGAAACGTTGCAGGAATTTTCGGTACTTCGACTTTCTTGCCGCGCGGCTTATAATAAAGTCATACTCACGCCGCAGGGCCGGACTACTTACGGCGCGCAGTATTTTGCCTTCGAGGCACGCATCCACTATTCGGCGACTGGCCGAACCTTTGTTCCACGCGGCGGCGATCAAGACGTTGGTATCGAGTACCACGCGCTTCGGGCGAGGATACCCAACGAGACGGGCGAGAATGCGAAAAAAGAACCCCACTGCCTTCAGAGCATCGCTCCTTTGAAAAGAAGGGCTAGAGTTTCCGTATCCCGGTCGCGATCACTTCGATCGTTCGATCGATCTCGGCGTCGCCGTGGGCGGCGCTGAGGAAGCATGTCTCGAAGGCCGAGGGTGGCAGATATACACCTTCTTCGAGGGCGTGACCGAACAAGGTCTTGAATTGGTCGGTCTTAGTTTCCACGGCTTGCTCGAAATTCATCACGGGATCTTCCGAGAAGAACAGGCAGAGCATCGAGCCGACCTGTGGAACTTGCAGGGCAATCCCGGCGCTCGAGGCAGCTTCGCGAATTCCGTCGGCCAACTTCTCGCCCAGCTCGGCGAGGCGAGGGTAGGGGTCTTCTTCCTCCAATATGCGCAAGGCGGCAATTCCGGCGGCCATGGCGAGCGGATTGCCGCTCAGGGTACCGGCTTGATACACGGGCCCGTCGGGAGCCAAATGGTCCATCACTTCGGCGCGACCGCCAAAGGCGCCTACGGGAAGACCTCCGCCGATGATCTTTCCCATCGCGGTCAAGTCCGGCGTAACCCCCTCCCGTTGCTGCACGCCGCCCAGAGCAACGCGAAACCCGGTCATCACCTCGTCGAAGATGAGGAGAGTCTCATGTACGTCGCAGATGGCCCGAAGGAACGGAAGAAAGGTAGGCTCGGGTAGGATCAGTCCGCAATTCGCCGGATAGGGCTCGAGTATGATGGCGGCAATGTCTTCTCCGGCTTCATCGAAGGCGGATCGTATAGCCTCCTCGTCGTTGTAAGGCAGGACGATGGTTTCGCGGGCAAAACTTTCCGGGATGCCGGCGCTGTCGGGGTTCCCGAAGGTCAAGGCGCCCGATCCCGCCTTCACGAGCAAGCTGTCGACGTGTCCGTGGTAACAACCCGAGAACTTTACGATCTTCGATCGACCGGTAAACCCGCGGGCCAGTCGGATGGTCGACATCGTGGCCTCGGTTCCACTGTTACACATCCGCACTTTCTCCACCGATGGCACAATCCGCGCTATCCGTTCGGCCATCTCCACCTCGGAGGGTCCGGGCGTTCCGAAGCTCGTTCCCTTGGACAAGGCCTCGGACACCGCTTCGCGAATGGCAGGATTGTTGTGCCCGAGAATGGAAGGCCCCCAAGTGCACACGTAGTCTATCAGCTCGCGATCGTCGGCGGTGGTCAATCGACAACCACTCGCCTCCTTGGTGAAAAATGGGGTACCGCCAACGGACCGGAAGGCCCGCACGGGTGAATTTACGCCACCGGGAATCAATTCCTTGGCACGTTCGAAAAGTTCGTTGGATACGTTCATGGATAAGAAAGGGTTAACCTAGATATTTTTGGACGATGGGTATGCGTCGTCCCACGCCGAATGCGAGCGGGGTCGTCTTCAAACCGGGGGCCGCCTGCTTGCGCTTGTACTCGTTGCGGTCCACCTTGCGGACGACGTCCGCCACCACGGCTTCCTCGAAGCCCGCAGCCACGATCTCTTCCGTCGACTCGAGCCTCTCCACGTAACGTTCCAGGATGGCGTCCAACACCTCGTAGTCTGGCAGGGAGTCGCTGTCCACTTGGTCGGGACGGAGTTCGGCCGAGGGCGGCTTTTCGATCGTTGAAACGGGTATCACCTCGCCATCACGGTTCATGTAGCGGGCGAGAGCGAACACCTGCGTCTTGGGCACGTCGGATATCACGGCGAGCCCTCCGCACATGTCCCCGTACAGGGTGCAGTAGCCCACCGCCAGCTCGCTCTTGTTTCCCGTGGTTAGAAGAAGCGCCCCCAGCTTGTTGGACACAGCCATAAGGAGAAGACCTCGTGCCCGTGCCTGCAGGTTTTCCTCGGTCACGTCGGCGTCTAGTCCGGCAAACAGGGGTTCCAGCTCGCCGCCGGCCGCATCCACGATAGATTGAATGGCCAGAGTCGAGTATTCGATGCCTAGGTTAGACGCCAAGTGAGCCGCATCGTTCTTGCTGTGTTCGCTTGAAATGGCGGAAGGCAGGCTGATCCCTATAATGTTTTCCGCACCCAGTGCCTCGGCTGCAATGGCGGCGGTCACGGCGGAGTCGATCCCGCCGCTCAGGCCCACCAGCCCTTTCGTGAAACCACTTTTGTGGGCATAGTCCCGCAGCCCAAGCACCAGAGCCTTGCGAAGGTTCTCCAGCGAGGCGACTTCGGATTCTCGGCCTACGGCTTCCTCGGAAAAGTCCACCACCCGGATCGCCTCCTCGAATGCGGGCAGGTGCGAGATTCGTTCGCCATCCGCATTTGCCGCCATCGAGACTCCGTCGAAGATAAGTTCGTCGTTGCCGCCAACCAAGTTGACGTAGATCACGGGGCAGCCGCACTTGGTCGCCACCTTGGCCAGCACCTCACGGCGAACGGCCTGCTTGCCTTGGTGCCAAGGACTCGCGGAAAGGTTCAGGAGCAAATCGGGCGTGTTCTCCCGTACCTCGTCCAATGGGTCGGCGGTATAAAGCTCGCCCGCCTCGTTCCAGACGTCCTCGCAAATAGTGACCGCTATCTTTTTCCCCTTGTGTTCCAAGACTAGGGAATCCTCACCCGGTTCGAAGTAGCGGGCCTCGTCGAATACGTCGTAGGTCGGCAGCAATCGCTTGCGGGCTACCCGGACCACCTTGCCCTCCACGCACCATGCGGCGGAATTGTGGAAAGGTCGCCCGGCGTCCTTGCCCGACTTCTCCACGAACCCGATCACCGCCGGCGTGGGTCCGGTCTGTTCCGCAAAGGCGTTCAGGCGTTCCGCCAGATCCGATACAAAGCGCGTCTTCAGCAACAGGTCGCGCGGAGGGTAACCGCATAGGAACAG